>JAAYAO010000428.1 GCA_012719335.1 Propionibacterium sp.
AACGGGTCACCTGGGTGCCGAACCCCGAGTGGTGGGGTGAGGAGCCGCTGCTGCAGCGACTGACCTTCAAGCAGATCGCCCCCGACGCCACGGCTGCGGCCTATCTGAGCAACGAGATCGACACCTTCAACATCGGCCTGGATCCCGACGGCCAGCGTCGTGCCCAGGGAGCCGCCGACGGTGACGTACGAATCGCCGCCAGCGGCGACAGCCGCGAGTTACTGTTCAACACCCGTACCGGGCCGCTCGCCGATCAGAACGTGCGCCGCGCGATCGTGGCGGCCCTGGACCGGGACCAGATCGCCCGCACCGACCTGGAGGGCATCGACTGGGAGCCCCATTCGTTGAACAGCCACGTCTGGGTGGAGAACCACCCCGACCATCAGGACCAGGCCGAGAACACCGGCTTGGACCACGACCCCGAGCGGGCCCGCGAGATGCTGGACGAGGCCGGCTGGGTCGCCGGCGAGGACGGCATCCGCAGCAAGGACGGGGAACGGCTGAGCCTCACCTTCACCACCATCACGGGCATGAAGGCCTCCGAGTCGGAGGGGCAGCAGATCCACAAGATGTTGGGTGATATCGGCATCGAGGTGACCTTCACCGAGGTCGATCTGAATGCCTACACGACCGAGGAACTGATGAACTCGGGCGACTTCGAGATGCTCACCGTCACCGAGACCGGGCACCCCGCCCCGCTGTTGTCGATCAGCCGGCGTTACACCCCCGAGGCCGCCGGCAACTGGTCGGGTTGGTCGTCACCGGAGTTCGCCGAGGTGTTGGAACAGCTCTCCGCCGAGACCGACCCCGAGGCGCGCGTCGAGATCGGGCGCCGGGCCGACACCATGTTGTGGGAGGCCGCCCCGGCCGTCCCGCTGTACCAGGTGCCGGAGTCGGTGGCCACCAAGCGCAACCTGGCCAACTACGGGGCGTTCGGTCTGGGCACCCCGGATTGGACCGAGGTCGGTTTCATCGACGGCCGCTGAGCCTCACCTGGGGCCGGGCAACCAGGCCCGCAGCCGGGCCACGATGGCCTTGGGCGACCCGCCCCGAGCATGCACCGGGCTCCACGGCAACTCGGTGTCGGTGCCGTTGAGGTAGCGACCCAACTGCAAACCGGCCGCGGTACCGGTGAGCAGATCCCACCGGTCGATCCCGCCCAGTACGAAGATGAACGGCGCCAGCACCCCGGCCGGCCCGACCAGGGGCAGGTGATCGGTCGAGGTGTAGTACGTGCGCGACCAGCGCCGCAACGCGTCCTCGGTGCCGAACCGCTGCCGGGCGAACTCGGTCAGTGCCCCGAAGGCCTGCTCCGATTCCCGCGGGATGGTGCCCGCATGGGCGGCGCCGCTGACGATGATGGTGCCCGGGGTGAAGCCGGGGGTCACCGTGAAGGCCTCCTCCAAGCCGTACCAGAGGTTGTCGATCGGGTGTTCGCACTCGAGTTCGACCGCGTATTCCCGGATCGCCGATCCCCGGGGCAGGGGCGAGCGGGTCGGGGCGGCCACCCCGTCGGCGACCACCACCCGGGAGGCCAGGATCTGCACCCGGTTCTCACCCTCGCCCACCACGAACTCGTGGGTGCTGCCGGAGACCAGTTGGGCCTCGGTCAGCACCCGGGCCCCGGCATCGGTGACCGCCCGGCGCAGGGCGGTGACATAGCTGTCGCGTTCGATCAGCAACTGATCGGGCAGGGTGAGCACCGGACGAACCGGGAAGGGCAGTTCGGATTCGTCGTCGAACCGGGCGGTGACGTCGGCCAACCGCAACGCCTGGGCTTCCTGATGCAGCAGCACGGCGTGGTGCCCGTCGGCGACCCAGCCGCCGGCTGTCACCGAACGGCGCAGTACATCCGCGCCGGGGCCGGCGAGAAACTCGTCCAGCCACAGTCGGGCATCCATCGCGATCTGCAGGTAGCCGGTCAGGACGTCGTCGCCGAGCAGGGTGCGGGTCTGGTGCAGCCGGTCGCGTTGCAACAGGCTGACCTCGGCCCACCCCCGGCCGTTCAGGTCCGAGGGACTGCACACCACCACCCGCAGCCCGGATCGGGCGGCCACCAGAGCGGTGGTGAGGCACGCGAC
>JAAYAO010000429.1 GCA_012719335.1 Propionibacterium sp.
CCTGGTTGGCGGCGGGCGATCAGGTCACGGTCAGCGGGCCGGCCACCGCCTGGGTGGCCGCAGCCGGAGTGTGATTCGACGCACCCGGGCCGCGCGGATTCCTCGAACAGGCGGTGAACCGACCGGTTCGAGGTGCGATATGCACCCTCGGAGGGATACCGTCAGGGGGTGACTATTCTCAAGAACACCGCGAAATTGTCCGCCGGCCTGCTGACCGCCACCTTGGTTCTCGCCGGCTGCTCGAACGACACCGAGACCGAGCCGACGGAGACCGAGACCACCGCTCCCACCACCGAGGACACCCCCGCCGAGGAGCCCACCACCGAAGCGCCTTCGGAAGAGCCCACCACCGAGGCTCCCTCCGAGGCCCCCTCCGAAGAGCCCACCGCCGCTTCCGAGCCGACGATGAACGAGGACGGCACGTTCAGCGGCACCGGCTACACCCTCACCCTGCCCGAGGGCTACACCGACACCGGTCAGGATGGCCAGTGGGAGCTGATGGTCGGCAACGCCGGCGGCACCGGCACCATGAACATCATCGTGACCCCCGCCGGTGGCATGGACCTGGACTCCCTGATGGAGCAGGTCAAGCCGGCTCTGGAAGGCCAGATGGAGGGCATCCAGGAAGCTCCGGAGAAGACCATCGACGGTTCCCCGGCCCGGGGTTACAGCGGCACCATCACCGGCGTCGAGGTAACCCAGTACTACGCGGTTCAGAACGACCGCGCCTACATCCTGAGCTTCGGCGGCGACGCCATCGCCGAGATCGACACCTTCCTGTCGGGCTGGTCCTGGAACTGACCCGAACCGTGCCTCACCCGATGAGGTGACACTTGCTGCTGTGGCGCGCTTCGGCGCGCCACAGCCAATTGTGGGGTGATTCGGCGCGGTTGTTACGGTGATCCGGTGAGCACCTTCCATCGCATCGCACGCCTGACCGCCGGTTGCGCCCTCGCCGTCGCGGCATTGACCGGCTGTTCGGACGATCCCGAGCCCACCGATCCGACCACGCCGGCGGCGAGCCCGACCCCGGAACCGTCCGCCGAGCCGAGCCCCCGCGAAGAGCCGGGGACGCCCGCGGCCGACCCCACCGCCGAGCAGTCCCCGGTGGTCGCCGGCGGCACCTTCACCGGCACCGGCTACGAACTCGTGGTACCCGACGGTTGGCGCACCGAGCCCACGATGTCGGGCGGACCGATCGATGTGGTGCTGGTCAAGGACGGTGCCGAAACCACCGACGGCATCGCGATCGTGACCGCACCGGCCAGCGGCATGCAACTCGACGACCTGCTGCCACAGGCCAGGACCGCGTTGGAGGGCCACGCCACCGACATCGCCGATGCACCGGCCATCACCATCGACGGCCAGCCCGCCCAGGGCTTCACCGGCACCGCCACCCAGGGCAATGTGCCCTTCGTGCAGTACTACGTGGTGCACAACGATCAGCTCTACGAGATCGACTTCGCCGGGCCGGACGGTGTGCAGACGGTCGAATCGCTCACCGGGGCCTGGACCTTCACGTCCTGACCCGCTTGGAGCCTCCGACAGGATTCGAACCCGCGACCGTCCGCTTACAAGGCGGGTGCTCTACCAACTGAGCTACGGAGGCACGACGCCCCATTGTGCCCTGTTCGTGCCGGGCTTGTCGACGCGTGTTCGCCCGCCGTCCGCCGGCGGGCGGCGGGTGCGCTCAGGCGTCGGTCTTCGGCGTGGGCTCGGGATCCTTGGTGCGCGATTTCCAGACGTAGACCACGATCATGCCGACCAGAATCGCCAGCGACACGTACATCGAGTAGTCGGCGTAGATGTCGACAACCCGCACCGCCGGTGCGCCCAGGGCCCATCCCAAGGTCAACCAGCCGGTTTGCAGGATGGTTGCGCAGATCAGGTTCACGATGATGAACTTGCGCCAGCTCATCCCGGCCATCGCGACGGTCGCGTAGATCACCGCCGCCGGAATGGGGATGGGCAGGTAGGTGACGGCCACCGCCGGTGAGGCGTACTTCAGGGCCCAGCGCTCGGCCCGTTCGGCATTGCGGCGGGCCCGGGGGGATCGTCCGGCGAAAACCTCCAGCAGGCCGCGTCCCCACAGTTTGCCGGCCCAGAAGTAGATCAGGTCGAACTTGACGATGCTGATGATGCCGATCAGCAGACCCAGCGGCCACCACGGGTCACCGGTGGCGCCCAGCGCACCGATGGTGACCATGCCGGTGCGCGATCCGGTCAGACCGACCAGCACGTAGGGGGTGTAACCCAACAGCACCGGACGCAGCGGCAGCATCACCAGGGCGAAGATGCCGACCGCGGTGATCGCGATCCAACACCCGATGTCGGCCTTGGTCGGCTCGCCCGACCAGGGCATCCGTTCGTCCTCCCACCAGGCGGGCTCCTCGGCCTCGGAGTCCTCGGTGTCGGGTTGCTCGGCGTCGGATTCGCCCACCCCGACCTCGGCGTCCGGCCCCGGTTCCTCGCCGGGCTCCGCGACCG
>JAAYAO010000052.1 GCA_012719335.1 Propionibacterium sp.
GACCGACCGCTTCGAGTTCGAGATCGACACGACTCGTCCGAACGAGGCCTGGCGCGCCGAGGTCGAGGAGAACATCAAGCGGATCAAACGCGAGGCCGGCCTGGAGGTCTGACCTCGAGCCGCCCCGCCGGTCGGGGCGGGCGTCCGCTCCCGGGAGCCTGTCGGTCGTCGACGACGCCCCGAATACAGATGCTCACCACCTGCGCAGATGCTCACCAAAAGGGCTGCGCTTGTGGTGAGCGTTTGCACGTTTGGTGTGCAGGTGGGCTAGAAGTGTGCCATGCAGATCATCAGTCGGCGGATTCAGGGCCCGGTGGACGCCGCCGCTGCGTTCACCGCCTGCTTCGCCGACGGCGATCACCCCTGGCTGCTCGACTCGGCACTGGCCGGGGACGCCGCCCGGTACAGCTACCTCGGCTCGGCCGACGGGCCGCTGGCCCGGGTGGCGACCCTACGGCACGGACGCCCCGGGCCGGAGCTGCGGGACGGGGCTGGCACCCGAACGGTGGATCACGACCTGCTCGACCTCGTCGCCGCCGACCTGACGCGGCTGCGTGACACTCCGGTGGTGGGTGATGAGCCGCCGCCGGGGTTCCGGCTCGGCTGGGTCGGTTACCTGGGCTACGAGTACGGGAGGCGGCTGCTCACCGGGCTGGGGGAGCCGGACGACACCCCCGAAGCGGTGCTGGTCTTCGCCGACCGGGCCGTGGTGGTGGACGCGGTCGAGGGCCGGGCCTGGGTGCTGGCGCTGACCGACGCCGAGCACCGGGGACAGCAACAGGCCTGGGTCACCGCCACGGCCGACCGGCTGCCCGGGCCGACCCCACCGCCACCCGATCAGCCCGGGCCCGTGGCGGTGTCGGACGTGTCGCTGCGGCACCCCCGCACCGAATACCTGGCCCTGGTGGATCGCTGTCTGGAGCACATCGCCGCCGGCGACAGCTACGAGTTGTGCCTGACCAACCGGATCACCGTCACCGCCCGCACCGACCCCCGGGCGCTGTACCACCGGCTCCGGGACGGATCACCGCGCCCCTTCGCGGCCTACCTGGGGTTCGGGGCGCACCGGGTGCTGTCTGCGTCGCCCGAACGGTTCCTGTCGGTGGACCCGGCCGGTGGGGTGGAGGCGAAACCGATCAAGGGCACCCGTCCGCGCGGGGACACCCCCGCCGCCGACCGGGCGCTGGCCGCCGACCTCGCCGCCGACGAGAAGGAACTCGCCGAGAACCTGATGATCGTCGACCTGCTGCGCAACGACCTGAACCGGGTGTGCACACCGGGCAGCGTGCACGTGCCGACCCTGTTCGCGGTCGAGACCTACCCCGGGGTGCACCAACTGGTCAGCACCGTCCGGGGCCGGCTGCGCACCGGCCTGACCGCGGTGGACGCGGTGCGGGCCGCGCTACCCGGCGGGTCGATGACCGGCGCGCCCAAACACCGTTCGGTGCAGTTGTTGCACGAGCTGGAGAACGGCCCGCGCGGGGTGTACTCGGGGGTGATCGGCTACTTCTCCCTGGACGGGGCGGCCGACTGGTCGATCGCGATCCGCACCGTGGTGTGGCATCCCGACCGGCTCACCTACGGCACCGGCGGCGCGATCACCGCCGGCTCCACCCCACAGTGGGAATGGGACGAGACCGTGGTCAAGGCCCGCACCCTCGGCACCGCCCTCGGCCTGGACCTGGACGCGATACTGCCCGGCGCCCCGGCCACCGGAGCCCGTCCGGGCACCCACCGTTGGCGGGCCGGGCGGCTGGATCGCGTGACCCCGCCCGCGTCGGTCGCCGGGGTGTACGACGGCCCGGCCCGGCTGCTGGTTGCCGATTCGTGGCGGCAGGTGGCCGGGCGGGTGCAGGGGCTCGACCTGCACCGGGCCCGGTTCGTCCATGCCACCGGCCACCCCGAAGCCGGGGCCTTCTTCGACGCCGCGGCCGCCGCGGTGCCCGGGGCCGGGGAGTGGTTCCCGCGGGTGCGGCTGGTCGATGGCGGGTTCGGCCCGGAGTTGCTGTTCGACCTGCGCCCCGGCCCGGCGCGCAGCCAAACCGCCCGGGTGCGGGTGCTCGACCCCGGCGACCCGCGCACCGACCCGCGGGTCAAGGGCCCCGACCTCGGGCTCGCCGGTGAGCTGATCGCCGACGCCCGCCGGGTGGGTGCCGACGAGGTACTGATCCGAGCCGCCGACGGCACCGTGCTGGAGGCCGGCTGGGCGGCGGTGGTGTGGTGGGACGGCGACACCCTGATGGTGCCCGACAGCGACCTGCCGATTCTGCCGAGCATCACCCGACGACGACTGATCGACCATGCCCGCGCCCGGGGCGTGCCGGTGCGGGAGGTCGCCGCGCACCTCGATGCACTGGCCGGCCGGGAGACCTGGCTGCTCAGCGCCTACCAGGGGGTGCGCCTGGTCACCGGCTGGGTGGGAGCCGACCTCGAACCCGGCCCCGGGGCCCGCTTCGCCGCCTGGCGCGCCGCGCTGGAGACCGACCCCTGACCCCGGCGGCCGACCCCGGTGACCGAAACCGCACGCCTGAGCGACACCGAAGCCATAGTGGCCGCCGCTCGCCCCAAGCGCGAGGTTTCAGTCATGACGCCGTGGTGAGGGCCTGTCCTCGCGCTGGTTGAGCCGTGGCGGAGGCCCCTCCTCACGCTGGTTGAGCCGTGGCCGCTTGCGGTCACGTGTCGAAGCCCGGTGAGCTGTGGCGGGTACTCGAGACCCGGTGACCTGTGGCGCGTATCGCGGAGTTTTCACGGGGTTTCGACGCGCCGCTGCGTGGCGGCTCAACCGGCGTAGGGTGGGCGGCCGCCAGGGATTTCGACTCGGAATCGCTGTGCGATTTCGGTTCAACCGGCGTTGGAGACGGGCGGCTGAACCAGCGTTGGCGGGCCGGGCTCAATCGGTGTGGCTGCGGGCCTGCCATTCGGAGACGAGCAGGGCGTAGCTGGCGCCGTCCACCCAGCCGAGTTCGTGATGCAGGGATTCCTCGACGTAGACCCCTTCGAGGCGCATCCCGGCCTTCTCCAGTACCCGGCGCGAGGCCGTGTTCAGGGCGAAACACCCGGCTTCGACCCGGCGCAGGCCGAGCTCGTCGAAGGCGATCGCCAGGATCGCCTCCAAGGCCTCGGTGGCATAGCCGCGATTGGCATGCCGCGGGTCGATCGTGTACCCCACTTCACCGAGGGACCGCGCCGCCACCGAGCTCGGCA
>JAAYAO010000430.1 GCA_012719335.1 Propionibacterium sp.
GCCGCCCGCAATATCGAGAACGGCGGCTCGCTGACCATTCTGGCCACCGCCCTGATCGAGACCGGCTCGAAGATGGACGAGGTGATCTTCGAGGAGTTCAAGGGCACCGGCAACATGGAACTGCGGCTGCGTCGCGAGTTCGCCGACAAGCGGATCTTCCCCGCGATCGACGTCGACGCCTCCGGCACCCGCCGCGAGGAACTGTTGCTCGGCCCGCAGGAACTGCAGATCATCTGGAAGCTGCGCCGGGTGCTGTCCGGCCTGGAGGGCCAGCAGGCCCTCGAAATGCTGCTCAACCGGATGCGCAAGACCACCTCGAACAACGAGTTCTTGGTCGTCATCTCCCGCACCACCCCGAGCTGATCCACGCCCCGGGCCGCAGGCTGGTTTCGACAAGCTCAACCGACGCCTGCCCCCGGGCTGCGGCCGGACCGGCTCGAGCGATGCCTGCATCCGGCCCGGGACGTCGGTTGAGCCGCCGCACGGCTGTGCGGCGAGTCGAAACCATCGTCCGGTGGTGGCGTGGGGTTGGCCTCGGGTTCGATCGACGTCTGCCTCCGGGCCGGTTTCGACGGGCTCAACCGACGCCGGACTCCTTTCGACAGGGCTCAACCGGCGCCGGCGTCCGGGTTGGTCGCCGTGGTTTGGAGTTGGCGTCCGGCTGCGGCAGAATAGGTCGTCGCTGCCGGTTCACGCCCACCGCATCCGAGCGGTTACCCGATCCACGCACAGCGCATGGCGGGTGGCGACCCGGTGGAACTATCACTCAGGAGACAACCATGAAGAGCGGGATCCACCCCGAATACGTCGATACCCAGGTGACCTGCACCTGCGGCAACACGTTCACCACCAAGAGCACCGAGACCAGCGGCCAGTTGCGCGCCGACGTCTGCTCCGAGTGCCACCCGTTCTACACCGGTAAGCAGAAGATCCTCGACACCGGTGGTCGCGTCGCCCGCTTCGAGAAGCGGTACGGCAAGAAGAAGTGACCTCGGCGGGGTCCTTCGACACCTCCGCGCTCGAGGCCGAGTTCGCCGAGCTGGAGAGTGCGCTGGCCGACCCCGAGCTGCACGCCGACCCATCCCGTTCCAAGCGGGTGGGTCGGCGTTACTCGGAATTGACCCCGATCATCAAGACGATCGGGGAGTACCGCGGGCTGACCGGCGACCTCGCCGCGGCCCGGGAGCTGGCCGGTGACGACCCGTCCTTCGCCGAGGAGGCCACCGAACTCGAAACCCGGTTGGCCGAGGTGTCCGAACGGCTCGCCCGACTGCTCGTCCCGCGTGACCCCAACGACGCCGGCGACGCCCTGCTGGAGGTCAAGTCCGGGGAGGGCGGCGAGGAATCGGCGCTGTTCGCCGCCGACCTGGTGCGGATGTACACCCGGTTCGCCGAAGCCCGCGGCTGGTCGCTCGAAGTACTCGACGAGCAGGCCACCGACCTGG
Organism: Propionibacterium sp.; assembly: GCA_012719335.1. Classification (GTDB taxonomy): domain Bacteria; phylum Actinomycetota; class Actinomycetes; order Propionibacteriales; family Propionibacteriaceae; genus JAAYAO01. The sequence continues at coordinate 1,446 of JAAYAO010000430.1, forward strand.
GCGGATACAAGTCGATCACCTTCGCGGTGAAGGCCCGCAGCGCCGGCGAACCCGACCTGATGCCCTTCGGCTCGTTGAAGTTCGAGGGCGGCGTGCACCGGGTGCAACGGGTGCCGGTCACCGAATCACAGGGCCGGATCCACACCTCGGCCGCCGGGGTGCTGGTGATGCCCGACGTCGAGGCCGCCGAGGTCGAACTGGACGAGAACGACCTGCGAATCGACGTCTACCGGGCCAGCGGCCCCGGCGGGCAGGGCGTGAACACCACCGACTCCGCGGTGCGGATCACCCACCTGCCCTCGGGCATCGTGGTGTCCTGCCAGAACGAACGCTCCCAATTGCAGAACCGGGAATCGGCGATGCGGATGCTGCGCGCCCGACTGGTGGCCGCTGCCGAGGAGGAAGCCGCCGCCGCGGCCACCGAGGCCCGCCGCTCCCAGGTGCGCACCGTCGACCGCTCCGAACGGATCCGCACCTACAACTTCCCCGAGAACCGGA
>JAAYAO010000431.1 GCA_012719335.1 Propionibacterium sp.
ATTCGCACCAAAACAGCGACCTAGTCGAACGGGCATTGACCATGGCCCACACGCTGCGCGGCGACTTCCCTGGTCGAGTGGTGTTCCACTCCGACCGCGGCACCCAGTACACCTCCGACCAGTTGTGGCGGGCCTGCGAACGTCTCGACGTTGATCAGTCCATGGGCGCGACCGGGGTGTGTTTTGACAACGCGATGGCCGAATCATTCTTCGCCACGCTGAAGACCGAGTTCTACGACCGTCGGGACTGGCCCACCCGGGCCCAGGCCCGTACCGAGGTCGCCCGGTGGATCGAGGTGGTCTACAACCGCCGCCGCTTGCACTCTTCCCTGGGTTATCGGCCACCAGTCGAGTTCGAACAACACCACACCACGCCAGTTGAACATTCAATCAAGGATCAAGCCGCGTAAGCGGAACGTGTCCACGATTTGCGGAGAAGCCCATGCTGATGGAACGGTCGTTGCTGGGCCGGTGACCGCGGATTGGAAGGGTCGCAATAAGCCGCACCGGCAGGATCGTCGGTGGGCGACGGCGTGGAGCTTGTCAAGATTTCTGTGTAAGTGGTCGGTTTTAGATGGTTTGGGGGAATCGTTCGGGGTAGCGCAGCGCGAGTTCGTTGAGGGCTTTGGTCCAGCCTTGGACGGTGGCGCCTTCGACGAGTTTGGCCGGGGCGTTGCGGGGCTGTCCCTTAGGCCGGCCGGCTTCTTTCGCGCGTTCGCGGGCCCGTTTGTCTTCGATGTTACGGATCGCGAGCCACAGCAGTTTGACCACTGCGGCGTCGTTGGGGAACTGGCCGCGGTTCTTGATGATTTTGCGCATCTGGTAGTTCAGCGACTCGATCGAGTTGGTGGTGTAGATCACCTTGCGGGTCGCGGGCCCGAAGTCGAGGAACGGGATGAACCGGTCCCAGGCATCTTCCCACGTCTTGATCGCGGCGGGATAGTTGCGACCCAGGGGCGAGTCGGCAAACGCCGTGAGCGCCATCAGGGCGTCGTTTTCGTCGATGGCGGTGTAGATCGGTTTGAGCATCGCGGCGACGTCCTTGCGGTCGGAGTAGGACACGTAGCGCATCGAGGCGCGGATCAGGTGGACCACGCAGGTTTGGACCAGCGCGCCAGGCCAGGTCGCCTCGATCGCTTCGGGGAAGCCGGTGAGCCCGTCGCAACACACGATCAGCACGTCCTGGACGCCGCGGTTGGCTAGCTGGGCGCATACCGCTGCCCAGAACTTGGCGCCTTCGGATGCTTGGACCCAGATACCCAGGACGTGTTTGATGCCGTCGAGGTCGACCCCGATCGCGATGTGAGCGTGCCGGTTGACCACCCGGTTCTGGTCACGGACCTTGACCACCAGCGCGTCGAGGTAGATCACCGGGTAAAACGGCTCATCCGATTTGAGGGTGTAGGCGGGGTCTGAATCCGCCGGCTTCGAGGAGGCAGCGGGCGATGTAGTGGGTCAGGTTGCGGAACCCGAGAGCGGAGCCGCGGAGGTGTTCGAGGCGGCCGTTGAGGGCTTCTGTGGGACCATTGCTGGTGCCGGGCCGGTCGAAGAAGTTCAACACATCGATCGCGCGGCGTTTCAGGGTGTGACCCAGGCGGACCAGTTCAGTCAGCTCAGCGGGGACGCCGGTGGCGATCGCATCGATCACGCTGGCCATGAGGTGGCGGCCGAGTGTGCGGTCTTTGCAGCGGTAGGCCTGGACGAGGCGCTGGTAGATGCCCCACGTGGCTTCGACCTCGACGTGGTTCTGGTCGCCGAACAGGTCTTCGAGCCGTGTGACTTGTTTGTCGGTGAGTAGATCGGCGCCGGTGAGTAGGGTGCGGCGGGCTTGATAGAGCGGGTCCCCGCGGCGGCCTCGATGCCCCATGGTGGCTTGTTGGACGCGTTGGCGGCATTTGTCGACAGCCTCCCCGGCCAGGCGCACGACGTGGAACGGGTCCATCACCGCAGCTGCGTCGGGGAGTTCCTCG
>JAAYAO010000432.1 GCA_012719335.1 Propionibacterium sp.
CGAGGAACTCATCCACCTCGACATCGGCGGCATGACGTGTGCGTCGTGTGCTGCTCGGGTGGAGAAGAAGCTCAACAAGCTGGACGGCGTGGCCGCCACCGTCAACTACGCCACCGAGAAGGCCACCGTCCGCTTCGAACCGGGCACCAGCGTCGACGACATGATCGCGGTGGTCGAGGGCATCGGCTACACGGCGACCGTGCCCGACCCGGCCGAGGAGGAGACCGACCAGGCCACCCCGCTGCGCAATCGCTTCATCGTCTCGGCGGTGCTGTCGGTGCCGATCATCATGCTCGGCATGGTGCCGCCGGCGCAGTTCCCCGGCTGGCAATGGGTGTCGTGGGTGCTGGCCACCCCGGTGGTGTTCTGGGGCGCATGGCCCTTCCACCGGGCCGCCTGGCTGAACCTGCGCCACCGGATGACCACGATGGACACCCTGGTGTCGATGGGCGTCAGCGCCGCCTACCTGTGGTCGGTGTGGGCGCTGTTCCTGGGCGGGGCCGGTGAGATCGGGCTCCGGCACGGATTCGACTTCTCGCTGAACCGCCACGGCGGCACGGCCAATGTCTACTTCGAGGCCGCCGCCGCGATCGTCACCTTCATCCTGGCCGGGCGCTGGTTCGAGGCCCGCTCCAAACGGGACGCCGGTGCGGCGATCCGGGCCCTGCTGGATCTGGGCGCGGCCGAGGCCACCGTGCTGCGTGACGGGGTCGAGGTGCGGGTGCCGATCGCCGAGCTGCGCACCGACGACGAGTTCGTGGTGCGCCCGGGCGAATCGGTCGCCACCGACGGGGTGGTGCTCAGCGGGCACGGCGCGATCGACGCGTCCATGGTCACCGGCGAGTCGCTGCCGGTCGACGTCGGCCCCGGCGACGCGGTGATCGGGGCGACGGTGAACACCGACGGCCGGCTGCTGGTGCGCGCCACCCGGGTCGGGGAGGACACCAAACTCGCCCAGATCGCCCGGCTGGTCGAACAGGCCCAATCCGGCAAGGCCCGGGTGCAACGCCTGGCCGACCGGATCTCCGGCATCTTCGTCCCGATCGTGATCACCATCGCGATCGGCACCCTGATCACCTGGCTGCTGCTCGGCGCCGCCGCGTCCTTCGCGCTCACCGCGGCCGTGGCGGTGCTGATCATCGCCTGCCCCTGTGCCCTGGGCCTGGCCACCCCGACCGCGTTGATGGTCGGCACCGGGCGGGGCGCGCAACTCGGCATCGTGATCAAGGGCCCCGAGATGCTGGAGCAGACCCGCACCATCGACACCATCGTGCTGGACAAGACCGGCACCGTGACCACCGGAAAGATGGCGGTCGCCGAGGTGCTGACCCCCGCCGGGGGCGATGCAGGCCTGGTGCGTCGGGCGGCCGGGGTCGCCGAATCCGGCTCGGAGCACCCGATTGCCCGGGCCATCGCCGCCGACGGCCCGCAGCCCGGGGACGAACTCACCGACTTCCGCAATCTGGCCGGGCAGGGCGTCCGCGCCACGGTACGGCTCGACGGCCGAACCCACGAGGTGTTGGTCGGGCAACCCCGGCTGATGACTGAAGCCGGTGTCACCGGCACCACCGCCGGTGACCTCGACGACGAGTGGGTCGAGGCCCTGCACCGGGCCCGGGCCGGTGGTCGCACCGCGGTGCTGGTCGCCGTGGATGGTGCCGTGTCCGGGGTGATCGCGGTGGCCGACCGGGTCAAGGACGAGGCCGCCGACGCGATCGCACAGTTTCGGGCCCTGGGTCTGGAAACGATGCTGCTCACCGGCGACCACACCGAGTCGGCCCGCGAGGTGGCCGCCCAGGTCGGTATCGACAACGTGTTGGCCGAGGTGCTGCCCGAACAGAAGGCCGCCGAGATCGAACGGCTGCAGGCCGCCGGCCGGCATGTCGCGATGGTCGGCGACGGGGTGAACGACGCCGCCGCCCTGGCCACCGCCGACCTCGGCATCGCGATGGGCACCGGCACCGACGCCGCGATCGAGGCCGGTGACCTGACCCTGATGCGCGGCGACCTGATGCTGGCCGCGGATGCGATCCGGTTGTCGCGGCGCACCCTGGGCACGATCAAGACCAACCTGTTCTGGGCCTTCTTCTACAACGTCGCCGCGATTCCGCTGGCCGCACTGGGCTTCCTGAACCCGATGTTCGCCGGGGCCGCGATGGCCCTCAGCTCGGTGATGGTGGTCTCCAACAGCCTGCGGCTGCGCGGGTTCCGAGCCCTCGCCCGCTGACTCACCGCCACAACGTGGATGATTGTGCCGCCCAGCGCGGCAGAACCATCCACGTTATCGGCGGAGTCGACGGCCGGGCCGCGGAAGTGGCCGTATGGGTGAGCTGACCCCGGTGGCCGGGTTGTTACCGTGGGGGCGCGCGGAGCATTGCGCATTTTCCCATGAGCACAGCGAACGAGGAGATGCAGTGAGTACCGGAAAGTCATTGGCCTGGACCGCCCCGACCGTTGCGGCGGCCGCCGCGATCGGATCGGTCGCCACCAAGGAGACCAAGAGCCGGTGGTATCGCTCCCTCGACAAACCGCCTTTCCAACCCCCGGCCCCGGTGTTCCCGATCGCCTGGACCGGCTTCTACGCCTCGATCGCCGGTTCGGCCGCCGTCGTCGACGCCGAACTCGCCGAGGATCACACCGAGGAGGCCCGGGGGCGCCGCCGCCGCTTCCGGGTGGCGATGTTGATCAACCTGATCCTGAACGCCGGCTGGTGCTGGGCCTTCTTCCGCTGGCGCAAGCTGCCCGAATCCACCGCGGTGGCCGGCGCCCTGGCGCTCAGCACCGCCGACCTGGCCCGACGCGCCGCCGCCGCGAAGCCGGGCGCCGGGGCGGCGCTGCTGCCCTACGTGGCTTGGACGACCTTCGCGACCGTGCTGACCGGGTCGATCTGGCGGCGCAACCCCCGCAAGTGAGGCCGGCCGGTGTCCGGCGCATTGGCCGGGCCCGGGAGCGCGGCAACAGGTCTCAGCGCCGGTGGGCGTACAGGTCGCGCAGCAAGGTGATCTCGGCGCCGTGGTGGATCAGTTCGCGGTTGATGTGCAGGACGAGGGTGGCCATCGGGTACTCGGCCCACGGCCCCTCGGCCTCGCCCACCGGGGCGGCCAACGCGGCCTCGTCCAGACCACGGACGCCGGCCAACCAGGCCCGGTAGTACTCGTCCAACTGGGCCAGTGCCTCGTCGGCGGTCGCCGCGTACGTGTGGGCGAAGTAGTCGACCGGTTCGCCGCCGAAGTGCCCGGCCACCCGGGTGCCGAGCACACCGACGATCAGATGGCCCAGCCGCCAGGCAATAGTGGTCACCGGTGTCGGGGTGGGCTCGGGAAACTCGAAATCAATGGTGAAATCGCCGGCCCCGGCCGCCATCGCGGTCGCCGAGGTGCCCCGCGGGCGTACGTTCCAACAACCCGGTACCGGCTCCCGGAAGTACTCCGCATCGGTCAGCCCGGTCAGTCGGGGCCGTAGCTGATTCGTCCAATGCCATTCGAGCTGCTCGACCAGCACAGCGGTGAAGTCCATGCTGCTCAGCGTAGAACCGTCGTACGACCA
>JAAYAO010000433.1 GCA_012719335.1 Propionibacterium sp.
GGCCGACACGATCACCCGCCTGGCCCGAGAGATCGCCACCACCAAACCCTGCAGCGTCAACCAGGGGTGGGGCATCCAGCGGCACTCCAACGGTGAATCACAGGCCCGGGCGCCGATGTTGCTGGCCAACCTGATCGGTCAGGTCGGCATCCCCGGCGGCGGCACCGGGGAGCGCGAGGGTTCGGCGAGCCTGGGCATGGCCGCCTTCCCCGCCCTGGAGAACCCGGTGCGTCCGGTGATCTCGTTCTACCAGTGGACCGACGCGATCCTGCACGGCAAGGGCTGGACCTACAAGGACGGGGTGCGCGACGCGCGCGACCTGAACTCCAACGCCAACGTCACCAACGACGTCACCTTGAACTCCAACATCAAGTTCATCTGGAACTACGGGTCGAACTCGCTGATCAACCAACACGGCGACATCAACAAGACCATCGAGATCCTCTCCGACGAATCGGCCTGCGAGATGATCGTGGTGATCGACAACCAGATGACCGTCTCGGCGCGCTACGCCGACATCGTGTTGCCCGACGCCACCACCGCCGAACAGATCGACCTCGCGGTGGAGGGCAGTTCGGGTGATATGGGGTACGCGATCTTCGCCGACAAGGCGATCGAGCCGCTGTACGACTGCATGCCGGTGTACGAGCAGCTCACCCTGCTGGCCGACAAACTCGGGGTGAAGGACGAGTTCACCGAGGGCCGCAGCCAGGAGGACTGGGTGCGCTGGCTGGTCGACGAGAGCCGCAAGACGATCCCGGAGCTGCCGAGCTTCGAGGAGTTCCGGGAGCAGGGCCTGTTCCGCAAGAAGCTCGACCCGGTCGTCCCCTTCGCCGATTTCCGGGAGGATCCGGAGGCGAACGCGTTGCCCACTCCCTCGGGCAAGATCGAGATCTGGAGCGAGAACATCCACAAGATCTCCCAGGACTGGCCGGTCGAGGAGGGCAACTACATCGACCCGCTGCCGATCTACCGGCAGACCCGTGAGATGCCCGGGGACGACCTGCAGGGCACCTATCCGCTGCAATGTATAGGCCACCACTACAAGCAACGCACCCACTCGTCCTACGGCAACTCGCCGTGGCTGAAGGAAGCCCACCCGCAACACGTGTGGCTGAACACCCTGGACGCCGAGGAGCGCGGCATCGCCCACGGCGACCCGATCCGGGTGTTCAACGACCGGGGCGCGCTGGAACTGCCCGCCTACGTCACCGAACGGATCATGCCCGGGGTGATCTCGGTACCGCAGGGGGCCTGGTATCGGCCCGAATCACCCGGCGGGGTCGACAAGGGTGGTTCGACCAACGTGCTGACCAGCCACCAGACGACGGCGTATGCGAAGGCGAACGGACAACACTCGGCGCTGGTTCAGGTCGAGAAGGCGTGAGGTGAACTGAGATGGCAACCCAACTGGGCTTCTACTTCGACCAGTCGCTGTGCACCGGCTGCAAGGCCTGCGCGATCGCCTGCAAGGACAAGCACGACCTGCCGGTCGGGGTGACCTGGCGTCGGATCCCCGAATACACCGGCGGCACCTGGGTGCGCAATGATCACGACGGGTCGATGACCAACACGGTGTTCACCTACTACACCTCGATCTCGTGCAACCACTGCGCCGACCCGATCTGTGTCGAGGTGTGCCCGTCCAAGGCGATGCACAAGGACCCCGAAACCGGCATCGTCAGTGTCGACCCGGACGTCTGCATCGGCTGCAAGTACTGTGCGATGGCCTGCCCCTACAGCGCCCCGCAGTACAACCCCGAGAAGGGCGTGATGACCAAATGCGACTTCTGCGCCGACCGGATCGCGGTGGGGGAGACGCCGGCCTGTGTGGCCGCCTGCCCGTCGCGGGCCCTCGATTACGGTGACATCGAGGAGCTGACCGCCAAGTACGGACGGCAGGCCTCGATCGCCCCGCTGCCGAACCAGGAGATCACCCATCCGAATCTGGTGATCCACCCCCACCCCAAGGCACAACCCTCCGGGTCGCATGCCGGCCGACTGGCCAACCCCGAGGAGGTCTGAGCCGTGTTGCACGAACTGCCCCTGGTGATCTTCACCATTTGCGCCCAGATGTCGGTGGGCTCGTTCATCGCCCTGGGGTTGATCAACATCCTCGGCTGGAAGGTGCCTGCCGAAACCATGAAGCGGGTCACCCGCCCGGCCCTGTACGCGATCGGCCCGTTGCTGGTGCTGGGGCTGGCCGCCTCGACCCTGCACCTGGGTTCGCCGCTGCGGGCGGTGAACGCGATCCGGCATCTCGACGGATCCTGGCTCAGCCGCGAGATTCTGTTCGGGATGGCCTTCCTGGTGTTGGGTGCGGCGTTTGCGATCAGCGAGTGGTTCGGCTGGTTCAACGTCCGGTTGCGACAGGCTCTGGCGGCCGTCGCGGCCCTGGTCGGCATCGGACTGGTCTGGTGCATCTCGATGGTCTACTCCCTGCGCACCATCCCGGCTTGGTCGACCTACCACACCCCGGTGCGCTTCTACATCACCACCTTCTTGTTGGGTGGTTTGGCGGTCGGCGCCGCGCTGGTGATCGCCGCCCACATCCGCACCCGCCGCACCCATCTGGACGATCCGGCCGGTGACAAGCTACTGGTCGACTCGGTGCGTGGCATCGCGCTGGGCGGGGTGTTGGCACTGGGTCTGAAGTTCATCGGGCAACCCGCCTACATGGCCTACTTGGGCACCCATCCCGACCCGGCGGCCACCGAATCGCTGGACATCCTGGTGAACACCTACGGGGGATTCTCCGCGGCCCAGAACATCCTGATCTTCGCCGGCATCCTCCTGTTGGGCATTCTGTTGTTCCTGCTCAGCGGTAAACACCGTGCCAAGACGATCCTGCCGATCGTGGCGGTGACCGCCTTCGTGCTGGTACTGGCCGGTGAGGTGATCGGCCGAATGCTGTTCTACGCCTCGATGGTGCGGACCGGCCTGTGACCCCGTCGCCCGCACACGCCGCGGCCGTCGACACCCTGGACGGGATCGCCGCCGCCTGCGTGTTCTTGTCGAACCTGTTGTTGCGTCCCGAGGCCGGGGCCCGGCTCGCCGAAACCCTGGACGCCGACACCGCCCGACAGTGGCCGCTGCGCGGCAACTCCGACATCACCGCCGGGGTGCAGGTGCTGCTCGACGCCCTGGCCGCCGAGGTGCCGGCGGCTGATCTGGAAGCCGATTACGATCGGCTCTTCGTCGGGCCCGGCCCGATGCTGGCCTGCCCCTACGAGTCGGTGCACCGCAGCCGCGAGGGGCTCACCTTCGAGGCCGAAACCCTGCAGGTGCGGATGTCGTACGCCGCCTTCGGTCTGCGGGCGCCGGCGTTCAACAAGGAACCCGACGACCACCTCGGCCTCGA
>JAAYAO010000434.1 GCA_012719335.1 Propionibacterium sp.
ACGATGTCACCGTTGAGGGCATCGGACTGCTGGCGCACCACGACCCAGTCACCGTCACAGATGGCCGCGTCGATCATCGAGTCGCCGCTCACCTCGAGCAGAAAAACGGTGCCGTCGCCGACCAGTTCCTTCGGCAGCGGGAAGACGTCGGTGATGTGCTCCTCGGCCAGGATCGGCCCACCGGCGGCGATTCGCCCGACCACCGGCACATTGATCGGAGTGGGACGGGCATCGCCGATGCCGGTCTCGTCGAAGTCCGACTCCGCACCGCCGGAAATCGGTTTGGGAGCGGCCAAGCCGGGCAGATCCGGCAGCCGGATCTCCATCGCGCGCGGCCGCTTCGGATCGCGACGCAGATAGCCGCGTTCCTCCAGTTCCTTGAGTTGGTAGGAGACGCTGGACGAACTGGCCAGCCCGACCGCGGCGCCGAGATCGCGCATGCTCGGGGGGTACCCGTGCTCGACCACGTAGTCGCGAATCACCTCCAGCATCCGGTACTGCCGAGTGGTCAACCCCAAGGACTTGAGGGCCTCCTCGGGAATCGTCACCGGTTCGCCGGCGGCGGCCCGGAGTTGTTCGGTGATGTCGGCCCCGCTCGGACGGCCCCGTCGGCGCCCGCTTCGACCCTGCGTGCTGTCTGCCATACCCCAAGAATGGCCGAGTCCCGGCAGGCATTCAAACATCTGTTCGAGAGTGTCGGTGAATCGTTCGAAAAAACTGTCGGTGCTCGACGGTGAACTGTGTCCACCGGATCGATCCGCCGGGATTCGTCAAACGAATGAGTGTGCGAATCTTGGCAAACGGTTCGAACTGGTGTACAAATGAGTATCGAACAGATGTTCGCCCGAGGAGGTCATCATGACTGCACTGCTGATCGACACCGCGACCGCGGTCACCCCCGCAGCCGGCGTCCGCGTGCGTCCGCGGCGCACCGTGCAGGCCGGACGGCGTACCCGGGCCGGACGGGATCCCCGGCACGCCCGGGTGGTGGTGCCGGTGGACGGCCACGCGTGGGCCTGCCGGCTGGAGCGTCCCCGCCCCCGGGTGACCATCACCGAATCGACCGTCACCGCTCCGGCCGCGACCCGCGGCTGGGAGTTGACCGAACGCGGTTGGGCCGTGGTCGTGTTGGGGGTGCTGCTCGGCTTCGCCGCGGTGTCCGCCCTGTTGATCACACAGTTCCTGGCCATCACCGGGGGCTGAGCGCTCTCCGCGGCACCTACACTGGGGCGGTGCCCCCTTCGACCATGATCGCCGACCCGGCGCGCCGGGTGGCCGCCGATGCCCGGCGACGGGTGCTGAGCGTCGTGGGCTTCGCCGTCGGCGGTCTGGGGTTCACGCTGGCATACCACCAGCTCGGGGTGGGGGTGCCCTGCCCGATGCTGGCGCTGACCGGCTGGTGGTGCCCCTTCTGTGGGGCCACCCGAATGGCGTCCGCCGTCCTGGACGGCGACCTGGCCGGCGCCTTCCACTGGAACCCGGCGGTGTTCATCACCCTGTTGATGCTGGGCGGGGTCACCATCGCCTGGATCGTCGAATGGGTCACCGGCAGGACGCCGCCATGGCGAGCGGCCGTGCGACGCAGATCCTTCGGCACCTGGTTCACCCTGGCGGTCGTGGTGACCCTCGGGTGGATGCTCGCCCGCAATGTCGCCCGCATCCTCGCCGGCTGACGACACGCCCGCCGAAGAATTCTTTTCGCGCAGTTTTCGCGCGCCCGAAACCCGTTCCTCCGCGTCGTCATGCGGAAAGTGGATCCTGTCGCGTCCCGCCGCGCCGCCCCGCTGGTCTTGACTCCCACACCGGGACGTCTAGTATCTAGATCTAGTAGTTACACCAATGTGTTTTGTCCACAGGTTGTGGTTGTTGTCCACACGAAGTGCACATCCACCCCACAGAGTTATCCCGAAGTTTGTCCCCAGAGAGGAGCGCGCGCCATGTACTGCCCCTACTGTCAGCACACCGACTCGCGCGTCCTCGATTCCCGTACCTCCGAGGACGGCGCGAGCATCCGGCGCCGGCGGCAGTGCCCGGAGTGCGAACAACGATTCACCACCACCGAACAGATCCAACTGGTGATCAGCAAGCGCAGCGGGGTCAACGAGCCCTTCCGCCGCGAGAAGGTGATCGCCGGGGTCCGCAAGGCCTGCAAGGGTCGCCCGGTGACCGACGCGGATCTGGCCAAACTCGGCGAGCAGGTCGAGGCGAACCTGCGCGCCTGCGGCAAGGCCGTCGTCCCGGCCGACGAAGTGGGCCTGGCCATCCTCGGCCCACTGCGACAACTCGACCCGATCGCCTATCTGCGTTTCGCCAGCGTCTACCGCCAGTTCGAAACGGTCGAGGACTTCGAGATGGAGATCGCCCTGCTGCGAGCCGAGAAGGACATCGCAACCGAGTAGCACCACCACACCCACCACCCGCAACACACCGAGCCTTTGGGCACAGAGAGGCATGTTCATGACCGAGACCGTCCGCAGCACGGCCAAGCGCAACCGCAAGGCCACCGGCTTGACCATCGAGCGCGTGTTCACCACCGAAGGCGTCCACCCCTACGACGAGATCACCTGGGAACGCCGCGACATCGTCCAGACCAACTGGAAGACCGGTGAGACCGTCTTCGAGCAGCGTGGTGCGGAGTTCCCCGACTTCTGGTCGATGAACGCCTCCACCATCGTCACCACCAAGTACTTCCGTGGGGCGCTCGGCAGCGACGCCCGCGAATGGAGCCTGCGGCAACTGGTCGACCGCGTGGTCAAGACCTACCGCAAGGCCGGTGAGGACAATGGCTACTTCGCCAGCGCCGCCGACGCGGAGATCTTCGAACACGAGCTGGTGTGGATGCTCACCCACCAGTACTTCAGCTTCAACTCCCCGGTGTGGTTCAACGTGGGCACCCCCGCCCCGCAGCAGGTGTCGGCCTGCTTCATTCTCTCGGTCGACGACTCGATGGACTCGATCCTGAACTGGTACAAGGAAGAGGGCTTCATCTTCAAGGGCGGCTCCGGCGCCGGCCTCAACCTCTCCCGCATCCGCTCCTCCAAGGAGCTGCT
>JAAYAO010000435.1 GCA_012719335.1 Propionibacterium sp.
TCCTCGAGCTCGATCTCCTTGGCGATCGAGACACCGTCGTTGGTGATCGTGGGGGCGCCCCACTTCTTCTCCAGCACGACGTTGCGGCCCTTGGGGCCAAGCGTCACCTTCACTGCGTCGGCGAGCTGGTTCATGCCCGCCTCGAGAGCGCGACGCGCCTCGATGTCGAATTCAATGAGCTTTGCCATAGTTACTCCGGGAGTCCTCCCGCATCAGGGGCCGGTCTGGCCCCGGGTTTGTCTGGTTAACGCCCGGCCGGTGCCCGCGACGGCCGGAGCCCCCTGTGGGCGGCTCCTCACCAACCTGGTGGTGGCACTCTCATGCTTTGAGTGCCAGAGCAATTGTTAGCACTCTCACCCCGAGAGTGCAAACACCGGCCCACCTCGGTCGACCCGGGCGGTCGCTACCGTCAATCGACAGGAGGGCAGATGACACATCCCACCCCAGGTTTACTCGGCGGAACCCGAGGTTGGCTGGTGCTGACCGGCATCGGCTACGTGCTGTGGACGGCGCTCGCCTGGGGAGTCTGGCCGCTGATGGCGCTGAGTGGAAGCGTCGTCCTGGCCTCGATACTCCTCGAATCATGGATTCGCGCCCCCGTTCGCACGGCGTCGATGCGGCCGGTGGCCATCGTCATGCCTTTCCTGGCGCTCGCAGCGGCCGTCGTGGGCATCGGATACCTGGTCCCCGACCACACACTGCCGATGGCCGACTACCTGGCCCGCTTCGGCCCATTGTTTTCCCTGCCCTTTCCCATCATCTCAGCCGTTTCCGTACTGAGGCCCCATCGGCCGGACGAGGGTGACCCGGACGACTGACACACTCGAGTTCATGACCGACCCCACCGCAGAGTTGGCGCGCCTGAGTGCCGAACTCGACTCGGCGATCGCCGAACTGAACAAGTACACCGGTGTGCTGAACGCAGCACCGTCCGAGGGCCCTTTCGAAGGCCGCGACAGCACCGGCACCGTCACGGTCACGCTGGCCGACTCGGGACGACCCGAGCAGGTCAAGATCGCAACGTCGTGGACCCCGAGCAAGGGCGATCCCGCCGCAATGATCATGGAGGCGTCGGCTCAGGCTCTGGTTCGTCAGCTCGGTTTGGAGAACGAACACGACATCATGGCCCCGCAGCCCGACCCGAACCGTCAGGTGTCGGCCGACGAGGTGCAGGCCCGGCAGAGCGCCCATATCGACAAGCTGCTGCAGGAGCCGAATCTGGAGGAACGTGCGTTCATCGTTCTGGACGAGTTGGGACGCACCCTTGACCACGCAATCCCCGCCGGGGATGACGAACTCGCTTTCGAGGCCGCTCAGGGCAAGGCGTCCATGGTCTTCTCCGTCAGCGGCCCGCTCACCGCCGTCCGCTTCGACGAACGGTGGCTGCAGGGTCAGAGCGCCACGGGGCTGATGGTGGTCATCGGGGAGATATTGGACCAAGCGGACCAGCGCTTGCCGTCGACCTCACCGGTCGCGGACTTGAAGGTACAACTCGACGACCTGCTCAACACTTTGGGGGCCTCATGAGTGATTTCACCGTAGAGCTCGGTGCCTTGCGCACCGACGCGACCACTTTCGACGACCTCGCCGATTTCTTCGTCGGCATGGTCGACACCATTCAGCAGTGGCAGTCCAACATCCCCGACTGGGGACTGATGAGCGATGCCAAGCCGGGCTTCGACACCGCAACTTCCGGCATCGCAACCTTCGCCGACACCGGCCGCACCACGATGCAGGACATCGCGAACAACCTGCGCAACGTCGCCGACGTCTATGAGGCCGAAGAAGAAGCCGGTGTTCACGCCTCCACCGGAATCTACTGACTCAGAGGAGAATCCATGACGGTACCCGCCCCTCCACAGCCGTGGCCGCCGCTGATCAACCCCGACTGGGTCGAGAAGATGCGTCAAAAGATCATCGAGATCGTCGAGAAGATCCAGAACTTCATCCGTGACGCCATCGAGGGCTTCCGCCGGGCTCTCGATGCCCTCGTCAAGGCGACCCTGGGGATCATCCAATGGTTCGTCGACCAGATCGTTCGGGCATTCGAATGGTGCTTGGAATTGATCGGCAAGATCGGTGAGGAGATCGCGAAACTGCAGGACTGGCTGCAGGGCCCGGTCAACGTCGAGTATGTCGGCAAGAAGATTCAGGAGACCTACCCGGCACCGTTGCAACAAGCACACGACTCGGTGCGTCGCGACCAGTTGGCCAGCAACGCGCACTGGTCCGGCGACGGCGCCGAGGCATTCTTCGCTACCGCCGGCCGCCAGCAGGAATCGATTGACAAGCTCAAGACGGTGATCACCGAGTTGGGCAAGTCGATGGAGACCGCCGGTCACGACGTCAAGTGGGCATTGGTGGGCCTGGTCGTCACCGTTGGTGGCGCTGCGATCACCGCCATTGCCGCTATCGGTGTCACGATCGCGTTTCCGCCGTCAGCCGGCGTGACCGGACCGATCATTGCCGCGATCGTGGCCTTCGTGGTGGCCGTCATCAAGACGGTCTATGACCAGGCCAAAGCCATCTCGTCGGCTCTGATGAAGGCATCCCAGGCCTCCGGTGAACTGAATCCGGGCCTGTGGGCCGGCGGCATCGGCGGTGCAGGCAAGAAGGACGGCGAGGCCGAGCGCGACGGCACTGTGACCGACGGAGATGCGTCCTGGTCAACGGCCTGAGCCGCGCCGCGTGTCTAAGCTGGGATCCGTGTCCGAGCTCACCCGCACGCAGCGGTTCAAGCAGATCGCGAACTGCATCAACCTGACAACCCCCGTGGGTATCGGGGTGGCGCTATTGGGCAAAGCCCGACGCCGCCCCGGCCCACGGGGGTTGATCCTTGCCGAAGAGTATCGCCTCAAGTTTCCGATCGCGGGGGCCTTCACGATCGGCAACGTGGTGATCACCCCGCATCGGTTCGACGAACAGCGGTTGCGGCGCTTCCCCGGGTTGATCGAGCACGAGGAGCGACACTCCTGGCAGTGGACGTTCTGCTTGGGGCTACCGTTTCTGCCGTTGTATCTGCTGGCGATGGCGTGGTCGTGGCTGCGCACCGGGGACCGGGCCAGTCACAACTTTTTCGAGGTCCGCGCGGGCCTGCGGAGCGGGGGTTACCTGCGCAAGCAGACCCGCAATCCGATCAGCGCGGCCCGCCTCGGGTTGCGGGGGCTGCGGAACCGGACGAAGCACCCCGAAGTGTGATCCCATCGGGGTTTCGACACGGTTCGCGCGAGCGCGAACCTGCTCAACCGGCAGCACGGGCCGGGTTCGGGAGCCGTCAGGTGGCCGCCGTGACTGAATCCGCAAGCCTGGAAGGGGCGTTCGGCCATAGTGGTCGTGACTCGCTCCGGGTTCGCGTTTTCGGTCACCGGGTGGTCGCATCACCACATCCCGGCCGGTGATCCGGGCCGGGCGGACGGGAAAAGACTCAGCGATCCAGTTCGAAGCCGAGGCGGCGGGCCGAACGGGCGCGCTGTCGGGAGGCGCGCAGCCGGCGCAACCGCTTCACCAGCAGGGGGTCGTGAGCCAGCGCGGCCTGGGTGTCGATCAGGGCGTTCAGCACTTGGTAGTAGCGGGTCGCGGACATGTTGAAGCGTTCCCGGATGCCCTGTTCCTTCGAACCGGCGTACTTCCACCACTGACGCTCGAAATCCAACAGGTCGGCGTCGCGTTCGCTGAGTTCACTAACATCGCCGGTCGGGGTGGCGGCAGGCTGAGACATGCACCCATCCTACGGCCAAATCACACCGATGTCATTCGACCGCCCGGTGCTGATTACCGTCGACGGGCGTGATGTGATGGATGGCATGCGTGCACTGATCGGTGAAGTTCAGCACTACGACTGGGGCTCGACCACGGCGATCCCCCACATTCTGGGGGTCGAGCCGGACGGCCGCCCCTGGGCCGAACTGTGGCTCGGCGCTCACCCCACCGCCCCGTCCCGCTTGGACGATGCGGACGGCCCCACCCTGGACGACGTCCTGGCCGAGGATCCTTCGGGCATCGGGGCCGGGGCCGTCGACGCCTTCGGCCCCCGGCTGCCGTACCTGTTGAAGATCCTGGCCGCGAAGCAGGCCCTGTCCCTGCAGACCCACCCGTCCCGGGCCCAGGCCGAGGAAGGCTTCGCCCGCGAGGAGGAAGCCGGGGTTCCCCGGGACGCCCGGGAACGTCTCTACGTCGACGACTGGCCGAAGCCGGAGATCATGGTGGCCCTGGAGGACTTCCACGCCCTGTGCGGCTTCCGTGATCCGATCGAAACCGCCGGCCTGTTCACCGCCCTCGGCGAGGTCGGGCCCGATCGACTCGGCGACGTCCTCGCGCCGCTGCGCGACCCGGACACCACCAACGCGCTGCGCGAGACCTTCACCTCGGTGCTGCAACTGACCAGCGCCCAGGTGGACGACTTCGTCGCGCTGGCCGCCGAGCACACCGACGCCCCCGAACCGGTCGGGCAGTTCGCCCGCACCGCGGTGGAACTGGCCGCCGACTACCCGGGTGATCCCGGCGTCATCGCCGCCCTGTTGATGAACCGCATCCTGCTCTCCCCCGGTGACGCGGTCTTCCTCGAAGCCGATGTGATGCACGCCTACCTGCGCGGCGCCGGCATCGAGCTGATGGCCAACTCCAACAACGTGCTGCGCGGTGGGTTGACCCCCAAGCACGTGGACGTGGCGGAGTTGTCGCGGATGGTGCATTTCGAGCCCTACACCCCCGAGATCTTCCGTGGTGACGAAGCCGGCACCGGGGTCACCCACTACCGGGTGCCGGTTCCCGAGTTCACCCTGTGGCGGATCGACGCCGACACCGCGGCCCTGGAGGTTCCGGCCACCGAGCGGGGACGCATTCTGCTGGTCACCGGTGGCACCGCCACCGTCACCGGATCGGGGGTGGAACTGACCACCTCCCCGGGCCGGGCGGCCTGGTTGGCGGCGGGCGATCAGGTCACGGTCAGCGGGCCGGCCACCGCCTGGGTGGCCGCAGCCGGAGTGTGATTCGACGCACCCGAGCCGCGCGGATTCCTCGAACAGGCGGTGAACCGACTGCTTCGAGGTGCGATATGCACCCCCGGAGGGATACCGTCAGGGGGTGACTATTCTCAAGAACACCGCGAAGTTGTCCGCCGGCTTGCTGACCGCCACCCTGGTTCTCGCCGGCTGCTCGAACGACACCGAGACCGAGCCGACCGAGACCGAGACCACCGCTCCCACCA
>JAAYAO010000436.1 GCA_012719335.1 Propionibacterium sp.
GGATTGACGACGGTGAGGTCGAGATTGTGGGTGTCGGCGATGGCGCCCCAGTAGTCGACGGAGGCGCCGCCCATCGGGTCGGCGCCGATGCGCACGCCGGCGTCGCGGATGGCGTCGAGGTTGATGACGTTGCCGAGGTCGCCGACGTAGTTGTTCAGGTAGTCGTGCTTGACGACGAGGTCGCCGGCCTTCTCGACGGACTGGCGCTTGACGCCGTCGAGGCCCTTGGCCAGGTAGTCGTTGGCGCGGGCGGCGATCCAGTCGGTGGCGTCGGCGTCGGCGGGGCCGCCGGTGGGCGGGTTGTACTTGAAGCCGCCGTCGCGGGGCGGGTTGTGCGAGGGGGTGACGACGATGCCGTCGGCGCGGCGCTTGTCGGAGCCGTTGGGGCCGCCGTCGAGGTCGCGGTTGTGGGTGAGGATGGCGTGGGAGACGGCGGGCGTCGGGGTGTAGCGGCCCTTGTCGTCGACCATGACGGTGATGCCGTTGGCGGTGAGGACCTCGAGCGCGGAGACCATGGCGGGCTCGGACAGGCCGTGGGTGTCGCGGCCGATGTACAGCGGGCCCTCGATGCCCTGGCCGGCGCGGTAGTCGACGATGGCCTGGGTGGTGGCGTGGATGTGGTCCTCGTTGAAGGCCGTGTCCAGCGACGATCCGCGGTGGCCGGAGGTGCCGAAGGACACCGCCTGGTCGGGGTTGCCCGGCTCGGGATGGCGCGTGTAGTACGCGGTCACCAGTTCTGCGACGTCGATCAGATCCTGGGGCTGGGCGAGCTGCCCGGCGCGCTGGTGGGCCATGGGGGTGTCCTCCTGGAGTCGGGGTGGAACCGTTTCCCTTCCAGTGTTCCCCTTTTCGCGGGTCGCCGCAGCGCGGGACCGGCCATCCGGGGGAGGTACGATCCACCCCGTGACCTCCTGCCAGGCTTCCCCGCCCCCTCCCCGCGAGATCGGGGCCGTGCGCGCGTACGGGCTGGTCGCCGCGGGGTCGGCGGCGGGTGCGGTCCTGCGGGTCCTGGCCGGTTGGCTTGCGGCTCCTTTGCTTGGCGACGCCTGGTCCACCGTGGCGATCAACGTCATCGGGTGTTTCGCCATCGGGATCGCCGCCGGTCTGATGATGGCGTCGCCGGCGGTGGCGCGGTGGTGGCCCTTCGTCGGCCCGGGCCTGTTGGGCGGTTTCACCACGTTTTCGGCGTTCATCGTGCTGCTCGACGGCCTCTCGGAGCTGGAGGCGGCGTTCGTCGTCGTCGCAACGCTGGGCCTGTGCCCCCTGGCCGCCTGGTTGGGGGAGAAAGCGGTGACCCGTGCTCCCTGAGTCCCCCGCCACCGCCCTGCCGGCCCTGTTGCTCGTCGCGGCGGGCGCGGCACTGGGCGGTGCCACCCGGTACTGGTTCGGCGAGATCTCCGGCCGCGTGGCCTGCAGCGCGCTGCCGGGCACCTTCTTCGCCAACGTCGTCGCCTGCGGCGTCGCGGGCCTGGCCTGGTCCCTGTGGGGCGGCGGCGGATTCGGCTGGGCGGTCCTCGGCGCGGGGTACGCCGGGGCCCTGTCCACCTGGTCGACGCTGGCCCGGGAAATCGGCGAACTGTCGCGCACCCGGTCGTGGTGGGCGGTGGGGTATCCGGTGTTGACGATCATCACGGGATCGGCGGCCGCCGGACTGTTCATCGGGTGAATCCCAACTTTCACGGCCATTCCTTGCCCGAACCGGGGTGAGGGGGCTGTAACTTCTCCCCCATGAACGAATTCTTCAGCGCTCTCGACTCATTCGTCTGGAGCCCCTTCCTGCTGATCCCGGTGCTGCTGGGCACGGGCCTGTGGCTGACCATCCGCCTCGGCGTGGTGCAGCTGCGCATGCTCGGCCCGTCGCTGCGACTCGGCCTCATCGACCGCGAGGACGACGGCGGCGAGGGCGACATCACCCAGTACCAGGCACTGTCCACCGCGCTGGCCGCCACCGTCGGCGTCGGCAACATCGTCGGCGTCGCCACGGCCATCGGCATCGGCGGCCCGGGCGCCCTGTTCTGGATGTGGGTGACGGGCCTGGTCGGCATGGCGTCGAAGTACGGCGAGGCGTTCCTCGGCGTGAAGTTCCGCACCGTCGACGCCGCCGGCGAGCAGTCCGGCGGCCCGCAGTACTACCTGAAGAAGGCCATCCCGAACACCTTCGGCAAGATCCTGGCCTACCTGTTCGCCGTCTTCGCGGCGATCGCCGCGTTCGGCATCGGCAACCTCACCCAGGGCAACGCCGTGGCCACGAACCTGGACACCGCGTTCGGCCTGCCGGTGGAGGCCACCGGCGCCATCATGTTCGTGCTGGTCGGCGCGGTGCTCATCGGCGGCATCAAGTCCATCGGCCGGTTCACCGCCGCGTTCGTGCCGATGATGATCATCCTGTACATCGCCGCCTCGATCTGGGTCCTGGTGGTCAACGTCGCCGACATCCCCGGCGCACTGGCCCTGATCTTCAC
>JAAYAO010000437.1 GCA_012719335.1 Propionibacterium sp.
CGGTCAACTCCGGCGGCACCACCTTCACCCCGGCCAGCACCAGGCACGAGGTGGCCGCGAAGGCACCGAACAGCAACCCGCCGATCAGGTCGCTGAACCAGTGCGCGCCCAGCACCCACCGGTCGAGCCCCACCAGGGTGATCACCGCGATCCCACCGGCCCGCCACCCCATCGTCACGGTGGGCGACTGGCGGGTGACCACCACCGTGGCGGTGACCAGAATCGCGGCCACCGTCATCGCGGTGACGTGGCCCGAGGGGTATCCGAAGCCGGTTTGGGTGATCAGATCCAGCCCGTCTGCGGGACGGGGCCGGCCGAAGACCTGCGCGATCACCCACCGGCCGAGGGCGCCGATCACAAGGGAGAAGGCCAACGCCCAGGCCATCAACCGCAGCCGGCGCCGCCAGGCCCACACCGCCAGAATCAACAACACCGGGTAGATCACGAAGGGGTGGGTGAACACCGCGATCGCCGAGGCGACCTGCCCGACTGGTGAGTTCAGTGCCGGGGGGCGGCCGATGCTCAGCCGACGGTCCAACCCGTCCAGCACCCCGGCCCCGACCAGCAGGGTCCACACCACGAAGGCGACCAGCGAGCCGGCGGTCACCAGCAAGCTGAACCGTGAAATCGCCCGACGTGCCATGCCCGAAGGATACGGGTGCGTACGCTGTGGCCATGCCCCACACAGCCACGCCCCGGTACGCCGTCGTCCTGGGCGGCGGCCGCTCCCGCCGGATGGGCACCGACAAACTCGCCCTGCCGGTGGCCGGTACCACCGTGCTGCACCGCACCTGCCTGGCCGCCCTCGGCTGGGCCGATCGGGTGGTGGTGGCCGGCCCGGTACGACCGTGGACGGAACCCGGGGTGGAGTTCTGCGGGGAGGATCCGCCCTTCGGGGGGCCGGTCGCCGGCCTGGCTGCGGCCCTGTCGGTGCTGCCGGACGCCCCCGATGCCGAGGTGTTGTTGCTGGCCGGTGACCTGGCCGACCCGGAGGCGATCGTGACCCGGCTGGCCGGCGCCGAACCCGGCCCGGACGGGGTGGTGCTGCTCGCCCCGGACGGCTGGCCCCAGTTGCTGGCCGGCCGGTACCGCGCGGCCGCCCTGCGACACGCCGTGGCAGCGGTGGGGGCGGTACGCGATGTCGGGGTGCACCGCACCCTGGGAAGGTTGGACCTGGCCCGGCTGCCGGCGGAGCACCGAATCGTCGGTGATCTGGACACCCCGGAGCAGGCCCGCGCGGCGGGAATCGACCCTGATCTTTAATACATACGACGCATGGTAGGAGTAGTGCCGTAGCCCCTATTACGTTCTGTCGTAAAACATGGGAAGGTTTGGGCATGAGCACCGACTCCGCACGCATCGACGGGCCTGCTTCGGACGCCCTGCTGAAGATCGGCAAGTTCTTCAGCAGGTGGGACGGTACGGAAGACGGACGGGCGGTGTTCCGCGAAGGTGGACGCGCCGGCGATGTTTTCTACCGCGACCGCTGGAGCCACGACAAGGTGGTGCGCTCCACCCACGGGGTGAACTGCAC
>JAAYAO010000438.1 GCA_012719335.1 Propionibacterium sp.
ACACCGGTGACGCGACCGAACCGGCGATCCTGTGGGCCGCGGTGCAGATCGTGGCGTTGCTGCGGTCGGGCCTGGAACCGCTGGACGAGAAGTCGGCCGAGGCGGTGGAGAACTGGCTGGTCGAGGGTGAGATCGGCCCGCCCCTGCCGATGACCGCCCGCACCTTCGGGGAGGTGTCCGACCCGGACGCCCGCGCCGGGGTGTTGGCCGCGGTGGTGGCCTTCGGGGCCGACGACCCGGCGATCGAGGCCTGGGTGCAGGAACACGTTCTGGGCGCTGCCCAGTTGGACGTGGTCGCCGCCCACCTGTGGCTGGAACGAGCCGAGGACGAGGGCATCGCCGAACGACTCGACCAGTTGGTGCCGATCCTGGGTGATCTGCTGGACGACTGGGCGCGCTGGTCGGTGGCCCACCGGCTCTACGACGTCGACTTCCCGATCGACCGGGTGCTGGACCAGTTGCGCTTGGCCGAACAACCCGAGTACCCGGACGCGGTGGCGCTGTGCATCCAGCACCCCTACGGCCAGCAGGCCGCGGCCCTGTCCCTCACCGAGGACCCCTCCCCGCAGGCGCCGGCCACCCTGCGCGAACTGGTCTATGCCGGCGTCCCGGCCGCCCCGATCGGGCTGGTCGCCAATGTCGCCGACCGGTACGGGCTCAGCCTGGCCCGGGCCATCGTCCCGGCCAGTGAGGGAGCCGAACGCGCCTTCGTCCACGTACTCGTCGAAGCCGTCCTGGAACAGGAGATGCTCAACGACGACGCAGTGGACGAGGAGGCCGGGGAGGAAACCCTGATCGACGTCGCCGAGGACGAATCGGTCGACCCGATGATTCGTGGGGTCATCGTCGGGCTGCTGGTGTCGAACCTGATGGACCTCACCCGGGCCCACGAACTCTCCGACACGATGGCGGGCATGTCGGCCCAGATGGAATCCATCCTGGGCAAACTCGGCGTCGACCCCGCCCAGATCCCCGGCCTGCCGAGCATTCCCGGCATCCCCGATGTGGCGGCCCAACAAGCCAAGCTGAACAAACTCGCCACCGGCGAGGTGACCGCCTACCTGTCCGGGGCGGTACCCGACTGGTTCACCGGACGCTGGGACGACCTGTACCCACCGGAGGAGCTGGCCATCGAGGTCGGCGAACCCGAACCCGTCCCCGACCAACTCGAACGCTGACGCCCGTCCCACGCCGGTTGAGCCTGCCGAAACCAGCGGGGCAGCACCGGACCCCTACCGATAGCCTGGGGGCATGCTCGAGCCCGATGACCCCACCCTGCAGCAGATGGCTCTCGTCGCCGAGACGCGGGCACGGGCCTGGCGGCTGATGGCCCGGGTGGTCGAGGGCCCCACCAGCGACCTGGTTGCGCGGCTGCGGGACGGCCGCTTCATCGATGAGGTGCGCGAGGTGAGCCGATGGGCCGGTGAGGACAACCCGCTCGCGATGCAGGAGCCGGCGATGCGCACGCTGGTGGATCGGTCACGGCACAGCACCCCGGGGGAGGACCTCGCAGCGCTCGAAGCGGACTGGGGTCGGGTCCTCGACGGGGATGGGCACCCGTTCGGTCAGCAGTTCGCGGATTTCGCGGCGCGCTGCGAGCAGGAAGCGGCCGCTTGGCGGGACGGGGACCACGAGCGTGCCAAGGAATTGCGGATGGGTCAGTACACCCAACTGCGGGACACGATCGAGCCGATGATCGACTGGTGTGTGCGGTTGAAGCGCACGAGTCGTCGCTATGCGGGATGGGTGCTGGCACGCGTGGTGGCGGCGCATCTGTCGGTGGAGAGCGGTCGTGATGTCGTGGCGTTGTTGCCGGCGTGACGCGCGCGGGACATAACGCCATTGTGGAAAACTACATAATGTCGTACAGTCTGGAGCGGGTCGCGACTGTACGCACTGCGTAGGAGCCTCGGCGCTCGAGGTCGATCGGCCGGGCCTTGAGAGAGGATGATCCGTATGGCGGGCTACCCCGGCGTCCCAGCCAGCCCCACAACCGACTCGACCCACGTCCCCCGATGGGGCATGGTCATCGATCTGCAGAAATGCGTCGGGTGCGACTCGTGCACCGTCGCCTGCAAGGTCGAGAACCGCACCCCGCCCGGCGTCAACTACAACGTGGTCGTGGAGCAGGAGATCGGCACCTACCCCAACGTCCGACGCGTGAACATTCCGCGACCGTGTATGCAGTGCGACACCCCGCCGTGCGTGACCGTCTGCCCGGTGAACGCCACCTACAAGGGCGATGACGGCGTGGTCGTGATCGACTCCGATCGCTGTATCGGTTGCCGCTACTGCATCACCGCCTGCCCCTACGGCGCCCGGTCCTTCGATTTCGGCGAGTCCTATGCCGACGAGATGCAGGGCGCGGACGAACTGCAGGCGCCCGAGTGGGGGATCGAACGCGGCACCCGGGGCGGGGTGTGGAGTTCGCCGGTCGGCACCGTCCGCAAGTGCACCTTCTGCGCACATCGCATCCCGCGCGGCGAGGAACCGGCATGCTGCGAAACCTGCATCGGTGATGCGCGCTACTTCGGCGATCTCAACGACCCGGACTCCCTGGTGTCGAAGTTGGCGGCCGACCCGCGAGCCTTCCGGCTCAAGGAAGAGGTCGGCACCAACCCGAGCGTTTACTACCTGCGTTAGGAAGCCACCGTGTCGACCGCTTGCACCGAACCCACCACGGACAGTCGGCCACCCGTCACCGGTTGGCGACGATTCACCAACGAGGGCCGGGGACACGAACCGTTCCTGACCCCCCGCAACCGAAAACTCTGGTACGGATTCCTGGCGATCTGCCTGATCGCGGGATCCTGGGGGGCCTGGCTGCGCCTCACCCAGGGCCTGGCGATGACCGACCTGACCTCACAGATGCCCTGGGGCGCCTGGGTCGCGTTCTACATCTTCTTCGTCGGCCTGTCCGCCGGCGCCTTCCTGCTGTCCAGCCTGGTGTACGTCTTCGGCATGTACCAGTTCGAACGCATCGGCCGGGCGGCCTTGCTCTCGGCGGTCGTGTCGATGTTCGTTGCGCTGGCGTTCATCGGTTTGGACCTCGGCCGCGTCGAACGCGGCCCGATCACCCTGGCCTACTTCCACTGGACGTCGCCGTTGTCCTGGGAGGTGCGCTTCTACGTCATCTACATCGCCCTGCTGATCGCGGAACTCATCATCGCGGTTCGACTGCACAAGGGGCTGGTGCGCAGCGCACACAAGGCGCACCGGTGGTTGCGGATCCTCGGCACCATCGGCGTACCGCTGGCGATCATCGGCGTCCACGGCGGTACCGGCACCATCTTCGCGGTGGTCAAGGCCCGCGCGATGTGGTTCGGCGGGCTGTTCCCGATCATCTTCGTGGTGTCGGCGATGGTGTCGGGTACCGCTCTGTTGCTGGCGGTGTACTACTGGCAACGTCGGGGCACGGGGCGGACGCCCGATCCGGCCCTGATTCAGGGGCTCGGCAAGGTGCTCGTGGCGGCGGTGATCATCGACCTGTTGCTCACCTTCTACGAGTTCATCGTGCCGCTGCTCGCCTTCCAGAGCCATGACGCCGACATCATCTCGATCCAGGCGACCGGCCCGTACGCCTGGACGTTCTGGGGTCTGCAGCTCGCCGTCGGCATGGTGATTCCGACGATCATCCTGCTCAGCCCGCTGAAACGGAAGGTGGGCTGGGTGGTCGCCGCCGCGATGATGGTCGTGGTCGGCATCGTCGGCGTGCGGTTCAACATCGTCGTGCCGCCCCTGGTCGCACCGATCATCGACGGTTACCCGACCAACTACTACTTCCCGACCCTCGGCGAATGGCTGCTATGCCTGTTCCTGATCGCCGGCGGCGCGCTGTTGTACAGCCTGATCTCCGAATGGCAGCCGATCCACGAACCCGAACCGGACACCGCAGCGGATACGCCTGTTGCCGACGCCGACTCCCCAACGACGACCGAGGTGACCACGTGAACACCGATGATCGCGACCGGACAGCACCCGCGCCGGAATCGCACCACGATGCCCCCGACGCACCCCCGGCCGGCCCCGGTGACACCGACGCCCCCACCGGCCCCACCCGTCGGCAATTCCTCATCGGCTCCGCCGCGACGGTGGGTGGCGTCGCCGCGGTCGGTTACATGTTCCGCGACGGCTTCGAGGACCCGTTCACCGAACCCACCCAGCACGGCACCGGCGACTTCGTCGACAGCTACACCGCTCGCGACGTCATCCACTCCATGTGCATGCAGTGCAACACCTTCTGCACCATCAAGGTGCGGCTGGTCGATGGTGGTGACACCGGCGCGACGGCGTTGGTGCGCAAGGTCGCCGGCAACCCGTACTCCCCACTGACCACCCAGCCGGTGGGGCCCCTGCCCTACGACACACCCTTGGAAACCGCCGTCCTCGGTACCGCGACGATGTCCCGGGACTCGCGCTCGCGGTCGGGAGGCATTGCCTGCCTGAAGGGGCAGGCCGGTCCCCAGATCGTCCATGACAGGAAGCGGATTCGCAAGCCCATGAAGCGGGTCGGTGACCGTGGCTCGGGCAAGTGGCGGACGATCACCTGGGAGGAGGCCCTCTCGATCATCCTCGACGGTGATCAGGAACTGGGGACGCCCGGGCTCACGTCCTGGTACAAGCACGCTCCCCAGGACGCGGTGATGGCGGATTGGGAGGCCGTGCAGAACGGGGCCACCTCCCAGCAGGAGTTCGAGGCGACCTGGGGTGACGCGCTGATCGACCCGCAACGCCCCGAGCTCGGCCCGAAGTCGAACCTGCTGGCCATCCTCGGTGGTGACCGGATGGCGATGATCGGGCAACGTTGGGCCCTGCAGTCGTTCGGCACCATCAACCAGTTCAACCACGGCGGTACCTGTGGTGTCACCGGTGTGGTCGCCAATGCCCGCAGTCACCCGACGACCGGGTACCAGCGGATGTACATGGACATCGACCACTGCCGCTACCTCGTGGTCTGGGGGAGTGAACCGCTGACGGCCCAGAAGGGCCCGACCTGGCTCGCCCCACGTATCGGCCGAGCCCGCGAGAACGGCATGAAGATGGCCGTCATCGACCCGCGGATGTCCAAGACCGGCGAGAAGGCCGACCAGTGGTTGCCGGTGAAACCCGGTTACGACGCGCAACTCGCCTGGGGAATGATCCGCTACATCATCGAGAACAAGCGGTACGACGAGCAGTACCTGCGCGCATCGGGGGAGCGAGCCGCAGCCGGGATCGGGGAACCGACCTGGTCGGACGCGACACACCTGGTCAAGGTGGACGACCCGAAACGGGGCAAGCTCAGCATGGTCGACCTCGGCCGGGCCGAAGAGCCGCAACCCGACCCGGAGACCGGCACCAAGCCGGATCCCGAATCGGTCTGTCTGGTCGGCGGCGAACCCACCGGCGCGGACACGGCCACCGGGTTGGCCGATCTGGACGTCGACACCACGATCGAGACCCCCGACGGCTCGATGCGGGTGAAATCGGTGTTCCGACTCCTCACCGAACGGGCGATGGCGAAGGAGATGGACGAGTACGCCGACGAGTCGGGCATCGCGCGAGCCCAGATCGAGGACGTGGCGCATCAGTTGACAGCGCACGGTAAGCAGGCAGGCATCATGAGCTATCGCGGTGCGGCGATGCACGCCAACGGCTTCGACGCGATCCGGGCGATCGGCTACCTCAACTTCCTGATCGGCAACCACGACTGGAAGGGCGGCCACATCGGCGCGCAGAAGGGATACTCGCCGTACGAGGGTCGCTACGACCTGCGCAAGGTGAACGAACCACGCGCCGCCTGGGGCACTCCGGTGACCCGGGAGAAGACCAAGTACGAGGACACCTCGTACTTCGAGCAGGACGGATACCCGGCGAAACGTCGCTGGTACCAGTTCCCCGGCAACCTCTGCCACGAGGTGATCCCGTCGGTCGAGGCCGAGTACCCCTACACCCTCAATGCGTTGTTCATCC
>JAAYAO010000439.1 GCA_012719335.1 Propionibacterium sp.
CAACCCGCAACCCCGAGCCGCCCGAGACGGTGCCCCAGATGTTGGTCGCCAGCCCGGCCTTCTTGGTGCCGGCGGTCGCCGCGACGATCTCCATGTTGTTCGTCCGCGCCAGGGTCACCGTCGGGCTGATCGCCGTACCGTTCGGCAGCGTGGCGACCACCCGGTAGGAGTACACCCCCGGCATGTCGGCCCCGTGGGTCAGCGCCAGGGCGTAGAACCCGTTCGCCCCCGTGGTGCCCTTCTGCGAGGTTGTCCACCGACCGTCCACCAGGGCCTGCACCTCGACGGGCACGCCGGAACCGGCCGAGACCGTGCCCCACACGTTCGACAGCAGGCCGGTTTCCTTCGTGCCGGCGGTTGCCGCGGTCACGGTGACCGGGGTGGCGGAGTAGCTGCTCTGGTAGGTCCGGAGCTGGGTGCGCAGGCTGCCCATCTGGTTGTAGATGTACCGGCCGGGGCAGGCGGTGGCCGAGGAGTCGCGATGCCCCGAGATCGACGGGAAGCTCTGACCGGTGGACGTGGTCAGGGTGGCGTGGGTGTTCACCTTGTGCAGGCTCATCTTCCAACCCGACACCCTGGCGATGGTGTCCATCGCGACGGCCGGCGGTTGCACGGTGTCGTAGTTGCCCATCAGCGAGATGCCGAAGGTGAGGTGGTTCGCACCGTAGGCGTGCGCCCCCTGCACCGCCCTGGTCAGGCCGCCGTAACGCCCCTCCCAGGCTCGTCCGTACTTGTCGACGAGCACGTTGTAGCCGATGTCGCTCCACCCCAGGGTTTGGGTGTGGTAGCTGTAAATGCCGCGGATGATGCCGGGCACCTGCTCGCGGGTGTAGCTGTTGGAGCCGGCGGTGTGGTGGATCACCACACCCTGCACCCGGGCATAGGTCGGGGCCGAACCGCGCAGCGACTCGTTGGCACCCCAGTCCTTGCGGGAGTAGATCACCGGGGCTCCGGTGCTGCTGGTGGTGGCCATCGCGTCGGCGGTCGCCATCCGGGGGTCGACCATGGTCAGGCTGGGGGTGATGCTGGTGGTCGAGACGGTCGCGACCTGGACGGTGGTGGCCGACGTCAGCACGATCGGGTCGGTGCCGTTGGTGCTCGATTCGGGCGATTCCGGGGCCAGGTCGAGGCTCTCCCAGGCGGTGGTGTCACCTCCGGTGCTGGTGCGCAGGAAGACCTCGACGTCCTCCTCCGGTTCGGCCCAGGAGATCCCGGCCACGGTGACGTCCTGTTCGGTCTCCAGGGTGGCCACCTGCACGGTGCGGCCGTCGGTGTTCACGCCGGCAGGTCGAGGCCCTCCGCATCGGGTGCGGCCAACGGATCGTCGGGGTGGGCCGGGGAGCTCGGCTCCGGCGATTGCGGTGCCGGCGCCTCGGTCTCGGGGGCCGCGGAGGTTTCGGGAGCGGACGGGGTGGGTTCCGGTTCGGGGCTGGCGGCGTTCTCGGCCGGTGCCGCCGGCTCGGTGCTGGTCTCGTCGGACGTCGACCGCTGCTGCGGGGCATCCCCCGGCGCGGTCTCGGTCGGCTCGGCCGGCGCGGTCTCGGTCGGTACGTTCTCGGTCGGTACGTTCTCGGCCGGTGCGTCCTCGGTCGGCGCCGCGGTTTCGGCCGGTGCCGCGGTTTCGGCCGGGGCTGCGTCCTCGGTCGGCGCCGCCGTTTCGGCCGGTGCTGCGGTTTCGGCCTCGGCGGGCTCGGTCGCATCGGGGGTGGCCGTGGTGGCCGGGCTGGGTGTCGGGGAATCCGACTCCTGCGGGAGTTCGGTCAGGTCGACCTCGGTGGACGATGTCTGCACCGGCCGGGCCTCGTCGATGACCTGGGTCGGCTCAGCGGCGGCCGCTCCCCGGGAGGTGTCCACCGGCGCATCGTCGCCGCCCGGGTCCGCGTGGGCCGTCGGCACCATTCCGGTGATCGCCAGCGCCAACGACACCACCACTGCCATGAACACCGAGACTGAACGCACGCGCATGCCCGACCCCTCCTGCTTGGTTCAGCAACGAGGTTAAGCAGAACTCGAGGCCACTCCAATGCACTCTGGACCCAAAGTTCACTGTCGTCCCTTTAGTAACACTTTGTATTCACTGCTACCGACCCCTTCCCACGCCGACAAAGCTGCCGCTCAACGGGAGTCCCCGCACCGGATGCCCGGCGGATCGCCCACGATGCCGCCATGACGAGCTTTCCGCTGCCCAATCTGAACTA
Source organism: Propionibacterium sp. (assembly GCA_012719335.1). Classification (GTDB taxonomy): domain Bacteria; phylum Actinomycetota; class Actinomycetes; order Propionibacteriales; family Propionibacteriaceae; genus JAAYAO01. The sequence goes on from JAAYAO010000439.1 coordinate 2,199, forward strand.
CGACCTCACCGGTGAGGTGGCCCTGGTGACCGGCGCCACCGCCGGTCTCGGCCGGCGCTTCGCCAAGACCCTGGCCGCGGCCGGGGCCCGGGTGGCGGTGGCCGGACGCCGGGCCGAACGACTCGCCGAGCTGGTCGACGAGATCGCCGCCGACGGCGGTACCGCCCTGGCGGTGCAGTTGGACGTCACCGACGCCGAGGCGATCAGCGCCGCCCTGGCCACGGTCGAGCAGGAGTTGGGCCTGATCACCATCCTGGTGAACAACGCCGGCACCCCCGATGCCAAGCGGGCCCACAAGATGAGCGTGGAACTGGTCGACACCGTGCTCGGCACCAACCTGCGCGGCCCCTGGCTGTTGGCCACCGGGGTGGGCAGGCGGTTGATCGAGGAGGAGCGCGCGGGGCGGATCGTGAACATCTCCTCCATGGGCGCCTTCTACACCAGCGGTTCGGGAGCCGCCCTGTACGCCACCACCAAGGGCGCGATCAACCGGATGACCGAGGCGCTCGCGGTCGAATGGGCCTCGCGCAATATCAACGTGAACGCGATCGCGCCGGGCTCGTTCCGCTCCGAGATGATGGACGGCATGATCGAGCGGGTCGGCGATTTCTCCGACACCTTCCCGCGCAAGCGCTGGGGTGACCCGGCCCAGTTGGACAGCACCCTGCTGTACCTGACCTCCCCGGCCTCCGACTGTGTCACCGGCACGGTGATCAAGGTCGACGACGGGCAGCTCCCCCGCTGATCCGGGATCACCCGCCCGGGCTCGGGCCTCAGCCCAGTTCCGCCACCAGCCGCATGGTCGCCTCGTTCGGGGTGACCAGCATGGTGGTCAGCAAGGACTCATCCCAGGCCCCGAACTCGGAGAGAATCTTGTCCTTCGGCCCGATCAGGGCCACCTGCTCGGCCATCGACGTCGGCACGGCCGCGGCCGCCTCGTCCTTGCGACCGGTCAGGTAAAGCTCCTGGATCTTCTCGCACTCGGCGGCGAACCCCATCCGCACGAAGGCGTCGTAGTGGAAGTTCGCCCCGGGGGCACCCATGCCCCCGATGTACAGCGCCAGGGAGGGCCGCAACCGGTCGGCGGCGGTCTCCACGTCATCGGCCACGATCACCGACACCGGTGCGGCGATCTCGAAGCTGTCGGGGGTGCTGTGCGCCCCCTCCCGGGCGAAACCCTTGGCCAGGGCGTCGCGGTAGTGCTGGTCGTTGTAGGGCGAGTAGAACAGCGGCAGCCAGCCGTCGGCCAGTTCGGCGGCCAGGGCGACGTTCTTGGGGCCCTCGGCGGCCAGCATGATCGGAATGTCGGGACGCTGCGGGTGCAGGGTCGAACGCAGCGATTTGCCCAGACCCGTCCCACCCTCGTAGGGCAGTTGGTAGAACTCCCCGGAGAAGGCGACCCGTTCCCGGGCGAAGGCCTGCCGCAGAATTGTGATGTACTCGCGGGTGCGGGCCAGCGGCTTGGGGAACGGTTGCCCGTACCACCCCTCCACCACCTGCGGGCCCGACACGCCCAGCCCCAGGATGAACCGGCCCTCGCTGAGATGATCCATCGTCATCGCCGCCATCGCGGTGGCGACCGGGGTGCGCGCCGACATCTGGATGATCGAGGTGCCCAGCTTGACGGTGCTGGTGCTCGCCCCCAGCCAGGCCAGCGGGGTGAGTGCATCCGATCCGTAGGCCTCGGCGGTCCAGACCGAATCGAATGCGAGTTCCTCGGCCAGGGCGACCAACTGCGCGTGGTCGGCCGGTTTGGCCGATCCCCAATAGCCCAACGAGAGCCCGAACTTCATCTTTGCCGCCTTCTGGTGGGTGAGAAACACGATTGCCAGCCACAGTGCTTGTTGAAAGCTTGTGCCGGCGGCCGGTCACGTCCACACGTGATCCCGGTTACCAACCAGCGTAGAGGTGTGGAGGAGACCGCAGATGACGGACCCGATTATCGCGGAGCGGGTGAACGCATTCGTGGCCGGCCTCGGTGGCATCGACGCGGTGCGTGAGCTCTCCCAGGTGGAGATCCTGGGGGCCCGCTACGACGCCGGCCTGGCCTGGGTGCATCACCCCGAGGGCCTGGGCGGCTACGACGGCGACCAAACCGACCAGGCTCTGGTCGAGGCCGCGTTGATCGAGGCGGGGGTGCCCGAACCCGACCCCTTCCGCAACCCGTTGGGTACCGGCACGATCATCCCCACCCTGTTGCAGCACTCCCCCCGCGAGCTGTGCGAACAACTCTTCAAGCGCGCCTGGACCGGTGAGGAGATCTGGTGCCAGCTGTTCAGTGAGCCGGGTGCGGGCTCCGACCTGGCCGGTCTGGGCTGCCGGGCGGTGCCCGAAACCCGCAACGGGGTCGAGGGCTGGCGGGTGAACGGGCAGAAGGTGTGGACGTCCTACGCGCACCGGGCCAAGTGGGGCCTGCTGCTCACCCGTTCGCACCCGGAACTGCCGAAGAACCAGGGCATCACGGTGTTCGTGATCGACATGGAGCAGGACGGGGTGGACGCCCGTCCGCTGCGCCAGGCCACCGGCGGTGCGGAGTTCAACGAGGTCTTCCTCAACGACGCCTGGGTGCCCGACTCCCAGCGGGTCGGTGAGGTCTGTGACGGCTGGAACGTCACCCGCACCACCCTGATGCACGAACGAATGGCCATCGGTGGCCGCTCCGACGGCCGGGAGGCCGGACGGATCGGAGTGCTGGCCAAGCGCTGGCGGGAGAACCCCGACCTGCACACCCCGGCGATGACCGACCGGGTGGTCGGCGCCTGGATCGATGTCGAGGTGGCCCGGATCGCCAATGAGCGGATCCGCCAGCTCGCCAAGCGTGGCCAGCCCGGCCTGGAGGGGTCGGGCGCCAAGGTGGTGTTCGCCGATGTGAACCAGAACGCCGCCCGGGTGCTGGCCCGGATCGACCCGACCCAGACATTGCTGTTCGACGACTGGCAGGACGAACTGCAGTCCAGCGAGTTGCGTTGCTCCTCGTTCAGCTACCTGCGTTCCCGGGCCAACTCGATCGAGGGTGGCACCACCGAGATCCTGCTCAGCCAGATCGCCGACCGGGTGCTGAAACTGCCCCGCGAGTACTCGATCGCCCGCGACACCCCGTGGAAGGACATCCCACGATGAAGACCCCCGAACTCGACCTGCTGGAGAGCGCCGACCAGACCGAATTGCGTACCACCGTGCGCAAGGCGGTTGCCCACCGCTCCGCCGCCGACCCCGAGGGTGGGGTCGGTGACCCGTGGCGGTTCACCACCGCCGACCTGGGGTTGGCCGGGCTGGCCATCGCCGAGGAGCTGGACGGCGTGGGCCTGGGCGTCCGCGAGCTCGGCCTGGTGGCCGAGGAACTCGGCCGGGCCCTGGCCGCCCCCGCCTTCGTGACCTCGGCGGTCGTCGCCACCCGGGCCCTGGCCGGCTGCGCCGCCGACCCGGCCCGTGACGCCCTGCGGGGGTTGGCCGAAGGCGCCCGCACCGCGGTGCTGGTGGCGCCGGGGCCGACTGCGGCCACCGAGGAGTACCCGGCGGCGGTGCAGGCCACCGGCGAGCAGGAACTGGCCCTGAACGGTGTGGTCGAGGTGGTGCCCGGTGCGGGCTGGGCGGACCTGTTCGTGGTGCCCGCCGTCCTCGACGGCCGGCCGGTGCTGGCCCTGGTCGACGGGGCCGAGCACGTCGGGGTCGAGGTCGAGGTGAGCATGGACCAGACCCGTCCGGTGGCCACCGTGACCCTCAGTGACACCGCGGCGGTCGCGATCGCCCGGGACGCCGAGGCCGAGGAGGCCCTCCGGGCCGCCCTCGATCTGGGGGCCGCGGTGCTGTGTGCCGAACGGGTCGGGATGATGGAGTGGGCGGTTGCCACGACCGCCGAGTACCTCGGCCAGCGCTACCAGTTCGGCCAGTTGATCGGCTCGTACCAGGCGCTGCGGCATGCCAATGCCCGAATGTGGATCGATGCCACCCAGGCCCGGGCGATCACCGCGCACGCGCTGGCCGCCCACGACGACGACCCGGCCGAACTGCCGATGGCGACCGGCCTGGCCGCCGCGTACACCGCCCAGCGGGCGGTGCTGACCATCGAACAGGCTCAGCAATTGCACGGCGGTATCGGTTTCGCCTGGGAGCACCCGTTGCATTGGTACCTGAAGCGGGCGATGGCCGATTCGGTGCTCTTCGGCACCGACGAGCAGCACCGCAACCGGGTGGGGGCGCTCACCGACCTCGCCCCCGCCCCGATCCGCGCCGGCGCCACGATCTGAGGACCCGATGGAACAGTTGTTGGTGGACCAGCCCGAGCCGGGCCTGTTCGTGTTGACCCTGAACAAGCCCGAACGGTTGAACCCGCTGTCGCTGGTGGTGGTGCGCGAACTGCACGAAACGCTCGCCGAGTTGAACGCCTCGCGCCATGTGCGCGGGGTGGTGATCACCGGGGCCGGGCGTGGTTTCTGCTCCGGTGCGGAATTGAAGCCGGCCGAGGAGCGGGTGGACGCGGGGCCGGCCGAGAACCAGAACCCGATGTCGCACACCTTCGCGATGCAGGAGTCGATCGCGTCCCTGCACGAGCGGATTCACCGGATGAAGGCGCCGGTGATCGCCGCGGTGAACGGGCCGGCGGTCGGTGGGGGCCTGTCCCTGTCGCTGGCCTGCGACCTGCGTTATGCCTCCGAGTCGGCGAAGTTCGGGGCGGTGTTCATCAAGGTGGGGGTGTCCGCCGCCGACATGGGCACCTCGTACTTCCTGCCGCGGATCGTGGGTGCGACCCGGGCGATGGAACTGATGATGACCGGTCGGATCTTCTCCGCCGCCGAGGCGAAGGAGTACGGCATGGTGCTCGATGTGGTGCCCGACGGTGAGGTGGTCGACACCGCCCTGGCGAAGCTGCGCGAGATTTCGCAGAACGCCCCGATGGCGGTGTGGATGACCAAGGAGACCATGTGGCTGAACATGGGGGCCGGGTCGCTGCGCAACGCCCTGGACGTGGAGAACCGCACCCAGACGATGCTGACCGGTTCGGGTGAGATGGATCGGGCCCGGGACGCCTTCGTGAACAAGAGCTCGGCCTCCTGGATGGACCTGTGATCCCACCCCGTCCGAAGATCGTGTGAGATCTTGCCCGCCCTGCGCACAAGATCTCACACGATGACCCGGCTCAGACCTCGGTGTCGGGGCGGATGTCGATCCGCCAGCCGGTCAGTCGGGCCGCCAGGCGGGCGTTCTGCCCCTCCTTGCCGATCGCCAGCGAGAGCTTGTAGTCGGGCACGATCACCCGGGCTTGGCGGCGGTCGGG
>JAAYAO010000440.1 GCA_012719335.1 Propionibacterium sp.
GGAGCCGCCAAACTCTCCGAGGGCTGGATCGAGAACGGCATCGTCGAATGCCCCCTGCACGGCTCGGAGTTCTGCCTGCGCAACGGCAAGCCACAAACCCTGCCGGCCAACGTCCCGGTCGACACCCATCGGGTCGAGGTGCGCGGCGACGAACTGTGGCTGTACCCCGGCGAACCGGTCACCGACGAAACCTGACAGGGACGCCGGCCCGGGCGAGCACCGGGGACGGCGGGTCTCAGCCCGCCCGGACGCGCTCGTACAGCCGCCGGATCGCCAGCGCCACCGGATCGGGGGTTTCCATCGCGGTCATGTGACCCGCACCCGCGATGGTGACCAGTTCGGTGTCATCGCCCAGCGCGTCGGCCATCTGCTGGGCGGCGTCGGCCGGCGACATGTCGTCCTCATCGCCGCGCAACACCAGACCGGGCACATCCAACTTCTCCAGTGCGGCGTGCCGATCGGGACGGGCGGCCATCGCCCGCTGCCCCCAGGCGATTCCGGCCGGCGGTGCCTCGGCCAGCCAGGTGCGCAACACCTCGACCACCTCGGGCCGCTCGGCGTGCGTGGTGGCTCCCAGCACGGCGTCGATCATCGGGGCAACCGCCCCACTGCCGTCCTCCCCTTCGGCCGCGTCGGCCACCGCGAGACGGTTCTGCTTGGCCGCCTCGGGGTCGGCACCCGCCTTGGTGTCCAGCAGGCCGATGCCGGCGAACAGCTCCGGACGGGACTCGGCCAGCGCCATCGCGGCGTACCCGCCCATCGACAGGCCCACGATCACCGCCGAGGAGACGTTCTCCTCGGCCAGCGACTCGGCCAGCAGGTCGGCGTACACGCTCAGCGAGGGCTCCCCCTCGGGCAATGGTGAGATGCCGAATCCGGGGGCGTCCACGGCGATCACCGGCACTTCCGGCAGTTCGGCGATCACCGCCTCCCACATCCGAAAGTCGAGCGGAAAGCCGTGCAGCAGCACGACCGGCAGGCCGCTCACCGGGCCGAAGCGATGCATCCCAAGAGTCATGCCCTCCAGCATGTCACGGGCGCCGGCGGCGCTGCATGCGCCACCCGGGGGCCGGGTGAGCTGTTCGGCATCGGCTGACGACGAGGGCCGCCACCGGACGATCGGTGGCGGCCCTCGTGGTGGACCCGGGTCAGTCGCGGGTCAGGCGACGGTGGGTGGCGCGGTGCGGACGGGCCGCCTCCTCACCGAGTCGGTCGATCTTGTTCTTCTCGTAGTCGGCGAAGTTGCCCTCGAACCAGAACCAGTTGGCCTGATCCTCCTCGGTGCCCTCCCAGGCCAGGATGTGGGTGGCGACCCGGTCGAGGAACCACCGGTCGTGGGAGATCACCACGGCACAACCCGGGAACTCCAACAGGGCGTCCTCCAGCGACTGCAGGGTTTCGACGTCCAGGTCGTTGGTCGGTTCGTCGAGCAGCAACAGGTTGCCGCCCATCTTCAGGGTCAGGGCCAGGTTCAGCCGGTTGCGCTCACCGCCGGACAGCACGCCGGTGGGCTTCTGCTGGTCGGGGCCCTTGAACCCGAAGGACGCGACGTAGGCGCGGGACGGCACCTCGAAGTTGGCGACCTTGATGTGGTCCAGCCCGTCGGAGACGACCTCCCACACGTTCTTGTTCGGGTCCAGACCGCCCCGTCCCTGGTCGACGTAGGAGATGGACACGGTCGAGCCGACCTTCAGTTCACCCGAGTCGGGGGTCTGCTCGCCGACGATCATCTTGAACAGGGTCGACTTGCCGACGCCGTTGGGGCCGATCACCCCGACGATGCCCGATCGGGGCAGGGTGAACGACAGGTTGTCCATCAGCACCCGGTCGCCGAAGCCCTTGGTCAGGTCGATGGCCTGCAGCACGTCGGTACCCAGCCGCGGGCCGGGCGGAATGTTGATCTCGGCGGTGTCGATCTTGCGGTTGCGCTCGGCCTCGGCGGCGAGTTCCTCGTAGCGGGCCAGTCGGGCCTTGTTCTTGGCCTGGCGGGCCTTGGGGCTGGAGCGGACCCATTCGAGTTCCTGTTCCAGCATCTTGGCGCGCTTGGCGTCCTTCTGCCCCTCGATGGTCAACCGCTTGCGCTTGGTCTCCAGGTAGGTGGAGTAGTTGCCCTCGTAGGGGTGCAGTCGGCCGCGGTCGATCTCGCAGATCCACTCGGCGACGTTGTCGAGGAAGTACCGGTCGTGGGTGATCGCCAGGACAGCGCCCGGGTAGGTCTTCAGGTGGCCTTCGA
>JAAYAO010000441.1 GCA_012719335.1 Propionibacterium sp.
CGACATCACCGTCGGGGTGCTGCTGTCGAGCATGGCCAATGCCGGTGAATCGATCTACACGGTGTGCCGTGGCGACGAGCCGGTCGAGGCACTGAAGCTGGTCGAGTACGCCGAGGATCTGGGCCTGACCGTGGTCTGCGCCGGCAAGGGCAAGAACAACCCGAACCGGCCCACCGACGTCCCCGAGGACGTCGAGGAAGAGGCCAAGGCCAAGAACATGAACCCGCGGATGCTGACCGAGTTCACCGACGGCACCAAGACCCAGCTCGAAATGGCCGCCCTGTCGAATGCGACCGGATTCCCGGTCGAGGTCGAGGGCATGCACGGTGCGGAATGCAACATCGACGAACTCGCCACCAAGCTCATCCCGAAGGCCGACGGCGGCATCCTCGACGGCGACAAGGGCCCGGTGGTGGAGTACGTCACCGGCAACGTCGCCCCGGGCGTGTTCGCGATCGTGAAGTCCGAATCCGACGTGGTCACCCACGAACTCGACTACCTCAAGCTCGGCAAGGGCCCCTACTACGCCCTGTACCGGCCGTACCACTTGGCCTCGATCGAGGCCCAGTTGTCGATCGGTGAGGCCGTGCTGGAACGCCGCTCCGACTTCCAGTCGGTGTACGTGCGCTCCGAGGTGGCCAGCAAGGCCAAGTTCGACCTGAAGGCCGGGATCACCCTGGAGGGGATGGGCGGACACCACGTCCACGGCTGGACGATCGATGCCGACGAGGCACGCGCGAAGAACGCGCTGCCGATCGGGCTGATCGCCGGCTGCACCCTGACCCGCGACATCGCCGCCGGTGAACTGATCACCTATGACGACGTCGAGATCGACGAAACCCGTCCGCTGGTCGCGATGCGGCGACTGCAGGACGCACTGGTCGCCAACGGCGTGTTGGGCTGACAGCCAGCGCGGGGGCCCGGAGTTCGTGAGACTCCGGGCCCCTGTGCATTCATCTGGGACACTATGCACAAACTTTCACCGGAGGGAACGAGATGCCTGCCAAGCGTGACCAACAGGTGCTGATCGACGCCGCCCGGATGTACTACCTGGAGGATCTCGACCAGGGACAGATCGCCCGCCGGCTGGGGGTGTCGCGCTCCAGCGTGTCGCGCATCCTGGCCAAGGCCCGGCAGGCCGGCATCGTCCAGGTGCGGATCGTGGGCGACACCACCACCGCCCGGCACCAGGAGTTCGAGAATTCATTGAGCCGGGCCTTCGGGCTCGGCGAGGTGCTGGTCGCCGACGTCGGCTCGGGGGACAGCAACCTGATCGTGGTGGCCGAACTGGGCGCCCAACTGTTCACCCGGTTGGCGGCCTCGGCCCAGGTGATCGGTTTCAGTTGGGGACACACCATCAGCCAACTGATCGAGTCCCTGCCGCACCAGGCCCTGCGGCCCGATGCGACGGTGGTGCAACTGGTCGGCGGGATGCCGCAGTTGGACACCGGACGCTCCGGCAACAGCAACCTGCAGGTGGTGGCCGAACGCTGTCGGATCACCGCCGAACGTTTCGACGCCCCCGCGGTGGTCGAATCGGCGCTGACCGCCCGGGCGATGATGGCCGAATCGATCGTCCGGGCCGCCCTGGTACGGGCCGCGTCGGCCGACCTGGCCTTCGTCGGGATCGGCAACTTCGGGGTGCAGAGTTCGAAGAAGCTCCTGGACGCGATGAAACTCAACGACGACGAACTGGCCCTGGTGCACGCGGCCGAACCGGTCGGCGACATCAACGGACGCTTCTACGACATTCACGGCACCCCGCTGGGCCCGCCCACCACCGACCGGGTGATCG
>JAAYAO010000053.1 GCA_012719335.1 Propionibacterium sp.
AAGGTGCCGAATTTCTTCGTCTCGACCTCGTTCTCGAAGTCGTTCTCGCTGTACGGCGAGCGGGTCGGTGGCCTGTCGATCGTGTGCTCGGATGCCGATGAGGCCGCCCGGGTGCTGTCCCAGATCAAGATCGTGATTCGGACGAACTACTCCAACCCGCCCACCCACGGTGCGGCGCTGGTCGAGACGGTGCTCGGTGACGACGAGTTGCGGGCCCAGTGGGTGGCCGAGCTGGGCGAGATGCGGGAGCGGATCAAGGCGATGCGCACCGCGTTGGTGGAGGGCTTGGCCGCCGCCGGGGTCGCCGGTGATTTCAGCTACATCACCGACCAGGTGGGAATGTTCTCCTTCTCCGGGTTGACCAAGGATCAGATGGTGCGACTGCGCAACGAGTTCGGGGTGTACGGCACCGACACCGGACGCATCTGTGTGGCCGCGCTCAACGAGAACAACATCGCCCACGTCAGCGAGTCGATCGCCGCGGTGCTGCAGGGCTGAACAGCGGGCCCTCCCGGGTCAGTCGGCGAGTGCCTTGCCCTTCTGTTCGGGCAGGGTGAAGGCGGCCACCGCGGCCATCAGGAAGGCGCCGGCGAACACGCTGAACACCACGACCATGCCGGAGGCGCCGCCGATCGCCAGCAGCGGCGGCACCACCAGCGGGGCGACGATCGAGGCGATCCGGCCGAAGCCGGCCGCGGCGCCGGTGCCGGTGCCGCGCACGTTGGTCGGATACAGCTCCGGGCCGATGGCGTACAGCGCACCCCAGGCGCCCAGGTTGAAGAAGGACAGGAAGCAGCCGGCGACGATCAGTTGGGTCGGGCTGTCCGAGAGCCCGAAGAAGACCGCGGACACCGCCGAGCCGGCCAGGAAGGTGGCCAGGGTGATCCGTCGTCCCCACACCTCGATCAGCCAGGCGGCCGCGGCGTAGCCGGGCAACTGGGCCAGGGTGATGATCAGGGTGTAGCCGAAGGACGTGGTCAGGTCACCGAACCGTTCGGCCAACAGGGTGGGCAACCAGATGAACACCCCGTAGTAGCTGAAGTTGATGCCGAACCAGACCAGCCACAGCGCGATGGTGCGGGCCCGCAGCCGCGACGACCAGATCGAGACCCCCTCCCGGGCGCCCGGGGCGATCCGCTCGTCGGCCAACCGGTTGGTTTCGGCGATCTCGGCTTCGGTGGGGCCCTCGACCCCGGCGGACTCCTCGAAGGCCTGCACCGCCGCCTCGGCCTCGCCGTGGCGTCCCTTGGATTCCAGGAAGCGCACCGATTCTGGCAGCCCGAAGCGCACCACCAGTGCGTAGGCGGTCGGTACCAGGCCCACCGCCAGCGCCCACCGCCAGCCGTCGTCGCCGATCGGCACCACGAAGAAGCCGATCAGGGCGGCCATGATCCACCCCAGCGCCCAGAAGGCCTCCAGGGCGACCACCACCCGGCCCCGGATCTTGCGGGGAGCGAACTCACTGACCAGGGTGGAGGCCACCGGCAGTTCGGCGCCCAGGCCGAGACCGACGATGAACCGCAGCACGATCAGCATGCCGACCCCGATGGACAGGGCTGCGGCGCCGGTGGCCAGGCCGTAGATCAGCAGGGTGAGCGCGAACACGTGCCGGCGGCCGATCCGGTCGGCGAGCAGA
>JAAYAO010000442.1 GCA_012719335.1 Propionibacterium sp.
ATTCGACCAGCGCCTCGGCGGTGGCCGAGCCGTACTTGGCCAGCAGTCGCTTGTCCAGCGATCCGGCGTTCACCCCGATCCGCAGCGACACCCCGGCGTCGGAGGCCGCCTTGGCGATCTCCCCCACCCGGTCGTCGAAGGCCTTGATGTTGCCGGGGTTCACCCGCACCGCAGCACAGCCGGCGTCGATCGCGGCGAACACGTAGCGGGGCTGGAAGTGGATGTCGGCGATCACCGGAATCTGACTGTGCTGGGCGATCTGCGGCAACGCCTCGGCGTCGTCGTTGCTGGGCACCGCGACCCGGACGATGTCGCAGCCGGCCGCGGTCAGCTCGGCGATCTGTTGCAGGGTGGAATTGACGTCGGCGGTGAGGGTGGTGGTCATCGACTGCACCGAGATCGGCGCGTCACCGCCCACCTCCACCTTGCCGACCTTGATCTTGCGGCTCTTGCGCCGCGGCGCGAGTGTCACCGGTACGGGCCGGGGCATGCCCAGGTCGGTGGTCATAGGTTTTCCTCTCCTCAACTGCTACCCAAGTGTGTCATTGCGCAGCAACGCTGGCGCGCACCTCATCCGAAGAGTCGTATCGGGTCGATCACGTCGGCGACGATCAGCACCACACCACACACCAGCACGAACCCGCCCACCAGGTAGGCGATCGGCAGCATCCGGGTGGTGTCGACCGGGCCGGGGTCGGGTTTGCCGCGCACCTTGGCCCACCAGCGCCGCAGCCCCTCCCAGAGGGCACCCATGATGTGGCCACCGTCCAGGGGCGGCAGCGGCACCAGGTTGAACAGGGCGACGAACAGGTTCACCGAGGCCAGCAGCGAGAACACCGTGGCGACCTTGTCGGCGGCGGTGATCTGGTCGGTGGTGGCCACCTCACCGGCGGCCCGGGAGGCGCCCACGATGCTCATCGGCCCGTAGAGGTCGCGATCCTGCCCGGTGACCAGGTCGACCGCGACATTCCACACCTTCACCGGAAACCGGATCAGTGCGTAGCCCGATTGCAGGCTCATCGTCCACATGTCCTCGGCCACCACCAGCGGGCCGCCGCGCTCCTTGACCCGGTCGGGGGTGACCCCGAAGAAGCCGGCGTCGACCCGTTTGCCCGGGTCCCATTCGTCCGGCACCCCGTTCAGCACGGTGTTCACCGTCGGCAGGGTTTCGGTGCGTCCGTCACGTTCGACGACCACGGTCGCCGGGCCGTCCATGTTGGCGCGGATCAGGTCGCTGAAGTGTTCCCAGTCGCGCACCTCCACCCCGTTGAAGGACACGATCCGGTCGCCCACCAGCACACCGGCCTCGTGGGCGGGGGTGATCGGGTCACCGGGACGGCAGGAGACGTCGGCCCGGTCGGCGGGCACCACACATTCGGGTACCGCGGCGATCGTCAACTGGGAGCGGTACACCCCGTGGATGCCGATCACGCCCCAGAAGATCACGAAGGCCAGCAGCAGGTTCATCAACGGCCCGCCGAACATGATGATCAGCTTCTGCCAGGTCTTCTTCTGGTAGAACAGCCGGCCGTCGTCGGCGGGGTCGATGGTTTCCCACTCGTAGCTGCGGGCGTTCTCGCTGAGTTGTTGGAAGGGGCCCATCGCGGTGGCCTTCACCCGGTCGGCGCCCCGGGCCGGTGGGTACATGCCGACCAGCCGCACGTAGCCGCCGAGCGGGAAGGCCTTGAAGCCGTACTCGGTCTCCCCCCGTTTCCACGACCGCAGGGTGCGACCGAAACCGACGAAGTACTCGGTCACCTTCACGTCGAACAGCTTCGCCGGCAGCATGTGGCCGACCTCGTGGAGTGCCACCGAGGCCATGATCAGAGCGAAGAAGACCACCGCTGCGACGGCGTACAGCAGCATGTCCATGTCAGACCTCCGAGGTGAGGGCGGTGGCGCGCGCCCGCGCCCACCGGTCGGCGGCCAGGACGGTGTCCAGGGTCGGCTCGACGACCAGTTCGGAGCCTAGATCCTCACCCCAAACCCCCTCGATGTGCTCGGCCAGCACCCGTTCGACGGTGTCGCAGATGCCGAGGAAGCCGATCCGGCCCTCGTGGAAGGCGTCGACACATTCCTCGTTGGCGGCGTTCAGCACCGCCGGTGCGGTGCCGCCGGCCCGGGCGGCGGTGCGGGCCAGTTTCACCCCGGCGAAGGCGTCCTCGTCGAGGGGTTCGAAGTTCCAGGTGCCGGCCGTCGTCCAGTCGCAGCCGGTGATCGACCCGGGTAGTCGGTCGGGCCAGGTCAGGCCGAGGGCGATCGGTAGTTTCATGTCCGGTGGGGAGACCTGGGCGATGGTCGACCCGTCGACGAAGGTGACCATCGAATGCACCATCGACTGCGGGTGGACGACCACCTGGATCCGGTCGATCGGCACCTCGAACAGCAGGTGGGCCTCCAACAGTTCCAGGCCCTTGTTGACCATGGTGGCCGAGTTGGTGGTGACCACCCGGCCCATGTCCCAGGTCGGGTGGGCCAGCGCCTCGGCCGGGGTGACCTCGGCCAGCTCGGCCCGTCCCCGACCCCGGAAGGGGCCACCGGAGGCGGTCAACACCAGGTGGGCGACCTCGTCGGCGCGGCCGGCGCGCAGGCACTGGGCCAGTGCCGAATGTTCGGAATCGACCGGCACGATCTGGCCGGGGGCGGCCGCGGAGGTGACCAGCCGTCCGCCGATCACCAGGGATTCCTTGTTCGCCAGGGCCAGCGTGGTGCCGGCCCCCAAGGTGGCCAGGGTGGGCAGCAGCCCGGCGGCCCCGGTGATGCCGTTCAGCACCACATCGCAGTCCATCGCGGCCAGTTCGGTCACCGCCTCGGGCCCGGCCAGGATCTTCGGCAACCGCACCTGCCCGCGCGACCAGCCGCGTCGCTGGGCCTCGGCGTACAGGGCCAGTTGCAGGTCCTGCACCGCGGTGGCGCGCGCCACCGCAACCGTGTCCGGGGC
>JAAYAO010000443.1 GCA_012719335.1 Propionibacterium sp.
ACAAGGTGGTCACCGCCTGTGCGCACTGCCTGAACACCCTGAAGAACGAGTACCCGCAGGTCGGGGTCGAGCTCGAGGTCGTGCACCACACCCAGTTGCTGAACCGGCTGGTTCGCGACGGCCGGCTCACCCCGGTCGCCCCGCCCTCGGGTTCGGTGGCCGGACGATCGATCACCTACCACGACCCCTGCTACATCGGTCGCCACAACGGCATCTACGACCCCCCGCGGGAGCTGCTCGGCGGCCTGCCGCAGGCCACCTACACCGAGATGCCGCGACACGCCGAGAAGTCCTTCTGCTGTGGCGCGGGTGGTGCCCGGATGTGGATGGAGGAAACCATCGGCGAGCGGATCAACATGAACCGCACCGAGGAGGCCTTGGCCACCGGCGCGGACACCATCGCCACCGGCTGCCCCTTCTGCCGGGTGATGTTGTCCGACGGCCTGACCGCCAAGCAGGCCGATGGCGCCCACGAGAACGTCGAGGTGATCGACGTGTCCCAGTTGCTGCTCGAAGCCGTCAAGCGCGGCCAGGAGCCGGCCAACGCCTGAGCCGGAGAGCTGGGTCGGGTCGCTCGCACCCGAGCCCCGTCACTCGAGGAGGGGCCTCACTCACACCGAGTGGGCCCCTCTTTCATGCCCGCTTGAGCAGGCGCGACGCCGTCCCCCACCGCCGGTTGAGCAGGCGCGCAGCGCCGTGTCGAAACCAGCGGGACGCCCTCACCAGACGCCCAGCGGACGGAACTGGATCGAAATCCGGGGGCCGACGGGGGTGCGTTGTTTGGGGACGCAGTGGTCGAAGGTGCGCTGGCACGACCCGCCCATCACCAGCAGGTCGCCGTGGGCGAGTTCGAGCCGGGTGGACGGGCCACCGCCGCGGGGGCGCAGGGCCAACACCCTGGGTGCGCCGAGGGAAACGATCGCGACCAGGGTGTCCTCGTTGCGGGAGCGTCCGATCCGGTCGCCGTGCCAGGCCACCGAGTCGTGCTGGTCGCGGTACAGGCACAGCCCGGCGGTGGCGAAGCCTTCCGGCAGCACCCGGCGGTACCAGTGCGAGAGTTCGGCGCGGGCGAGCCTCAGCAGCGGATGCGGCCAGGGTTCCTTCACCCCGTACATCCGGGTCAGCCGCGGCACCGCGACCACCGCGTCGTACATCTGGCGCTCACCCTCCTGCCAGTCGACGCCGTCGCGCAGTTGCTCGAACAGGTCCTCCGCGCCGGTCAGCCAGTTCGGTCGCCAATCCACCCAGGCGCCGCGGCCCAGATCGGTGCGGACGGCGTCGGCCGGCGACCCGAAGGTGGGTTCGGCGGCGACGTCGAACAGGGTGCTCTGCATGGCACCATCGTAACTTATTGAATCAGGTGTTCCAATAGCTTCACATGTCAGTGTCCGCGCAGCCCCCGGACGATCACCTCGGCGATCTGTTCCAGCACCCACCGGTTCTCGACGCTGCGCACCGGCACCACGATGTTCGCACCGTCGGTGCCGGTGATCGTGAACGAGGAGCCGTCGGCGGTCAGGTTCGCGACCCGGCCCCAGTCGATGGCCGCGTCCCGGGCGGTGAGGCCCTCCGGGGTGGCCCGCACCGGCCCGAAGTCGAGGCTCCGACCCGCGGCGAGCGCTTCGGCCGCTGCGGGCAGGTGGGCCTGCAACACCCGTTCCCGGATCCGGTTGCGGAGCAGGGCGGGGTCGGAGTAGCGGGTGGTGACCTTGATCGGCCCTGCCCCACCATGCACCCGGATCGGCCCGTCCGGCTGTTCGGCGACCCGGACGTCCGGCCAGGCCGCGGTGCGCACCCGGGCCCCCTCGGCGAGCAGGATGTCGTCGGGGGTGATCCGGACGAAGCGGCGCGGCTGCAGGCTCATCAGCGCCAGGGCCACCAACGCAAGAAGCCAGGGAATTGCGGCCGGCCAGGCGGGGCCGTCGCCGTGCAGGCCTTGGCGCAGCCAGTTGTAGCCGAGCAGAAACAGCAGGATCGCGATGACCACCCCGGCGCCGCGCAGGATGGTGGTCTGCACGTGCCCGGCGGCGTCCGCATGCGGGGTCGGCGGAATCTTCGCCAGCCGCGGCTCGATGATGCCGCGGAAGATCACCACCGCGAGCAGCACCGCCACCCCTGCGAGGAAGAACGGCCAGACCTTGGCGTTCATCGCATTGTTGAACGCGTACTCGGCCATCTTCTCCTCGTAGGTGTAGGAGTTGCCGCCGCGCAGCACCACGCAGGAGTCACCCGGCGCCATCGTTTGTCCGTCGCAGGTGGGCGGCCCGGTGGTGGGTCGACGCAACTGCCAGGTGATGAAGCCGCCCAGGGCCACCAGCACCAGCGGCGTGATCCAGTCGATGGCGCGGAACTTCGCCAGTGCCCGGTCGTGGGTGAGGGGTTCGTCCGCTTTGCTCATGTCCACGCCTTGCACGACAGGCCGGCCAGCAGCGAGGCGAGGACGACGAAGTCGGGGGTCCGCCCGATGGGTTGGGAGTGGGTGCGCTGGTTGACCGTGCCGTACGCGATCTCGAACAGCCCGTTGCTGGTGGTCAGCGTGTTGATCTCGGGGTAGGGCGTCGGTTCGGCCCCTGCCACCCGAAAGCCGGTGGCGGTCAACGTCAGCTCGCCGAACGGAACCTCCTCGCCCCGTTGCAGGGCTTCGGTGACCTCCGGCAGCCGGGCCTCGGCTGCGGTTTGCTTGATCGCCGGTAGCACCTGCTGGTTGAAGTTCGCGTCCCCCTTCACCCTGCTGGTGCCGTGCGGGCCGTCGATGGTGAAGGTGATCAGCGGCTGACCGCTCTTCATTCCCTTGCGGTACCGCTGGACGCCCTCCTCGGTCACCCGGGAGCGGCGCAGGTCGATCACCTCGCTGATCCGCTGACCGTCGGTGCGGATCAGGCCGGTGCGATACAGGAAGACGCCGTGGTGGTCGCTGCGGGCCAGGACGATCAGCCCCTTGATGCCCAGCAACACGAACCAGAGCACCAGCAGTGCCAGCGGCACCATCACCACCAGGGAATCGAATCCGGTCACCACCCAGGCGATGATCAGCAGGATCACCGCGACAACCAGCAGCACCCCGGCACAGCCCAGGTCGAACTTCGCCGAAGACTTGCTGGGCGCGTCCCAGATGCCCACCCGGTCACCGAAGCCCTGTTCGGCAGCCGCCGCGTCGACGGCTTCTTGCATGCCCGCAATCGTCATGTCCGCAGTGAAACAGCGTCCGGGGTCACCAGGAAGCGATTTCCGAACCCGTTCGGTCTGCGGACCGGGCCCTACTTCGCCCAGGCACGCACCTTGTCGAACACCTCCGGCTCGCGCCGGGCCAGCAGCTTCGCCCCGAAGTGCCAGCCCAGCCGCATCATCAGGTAGCCGGTGGCCAGTGCCACCAGGGGTGCGATCCACAGCATCCAGGGCCACAGCGCGAACCCCAGGGCATAGAGCACCCCGGCCGGAATCAACGGGATGAACAGCCCGAACATGGACGCGAACGCGCCCAGGAAGGCGCTCGCCCCGGCCCCGGAGGTGCCGCCGGAGAAGGCGCTCGCACCGGGGGCCTTGACCGGGTACGGCAGGGCGGGCGCCAGCACCGCGGCGATGCCGAGCATCGTGCCGAGCAATCCCAGGGACGCCCCGACCACCGGCCAGATCAGGTCCGGACGCCGGGAGACGATGGCCGCGGCAATGCTGAACAGCACCGCCAGCGGCGCGAGCAGGGTCAGTGCCGCGAGGGATCGTCCGGTCAGATTGGCCCGGTGGTCGAGCCCGGCGGTGATGTTCACCCAGGTTGCCGGGCCGTCGTAGCCGAAATCGTCGGTCAGTGCGACGGCCGTCCAGGCGACCATCACCGGCGCGAAGAAGGCCATGAACGGCATGCCCTGCAAGGTGCCCAGCACCACCATCACCACCCCGATGATCGGCATCATCGCCAGGCTCATCAGGTATCGCTTGTCGCGGAACCAGTAGCGCAGCGAGCGGGCGGCGACCGCGCCGAGGGCGCTGGTCGGGTAGAAGCGCGGGATGAACGACCCGGTCAGGCGTTTCGCGGCCCCGCCGCCCTGGTCGGTGATGCCGGTGACCAGGGTGCGTTCCAGGCTGTGTCGCCACCACAGCCAGCAGGCGACCAGGGCGGCCGCCGTGATCACGACCGCGCCGAGGGCGCCCAGGTAGTCACCCAACGCGATCCGGAAGGGGATCGCGAAGGGGGCCCCGAGCGGCGTCCAACCGGCGATCAGACCGATCCGTTGCACCGCCTGGGGAATGTCCATGCCGCTGAGCCGCTCGGCTTCGGCGGTGAAGAAGATCTGCACCCCGTAGATGGCCACCAGCAGCACTACCGCGAACAGCAGACCACCGACTTCGCGGCGGCGGCGCGACACCCCACCGACCGAGGTGGCGGTCATCAGGGCCCGCGGTAGCAGGACGCACAGTGCCAGGCCGGCGGCGAAGTCGAAGGGGGTGAGCGCCACGGCCAACCAATTGCCGGTGCCGGTAAAGATCGCCAGGATCGCCGCCACGATCATGATCAGCACCCCGATCACGGTGCACAGCACCGGCACCGACACGAAGGCGGCAGCGAACAGGCCCGGTTGGAGTTGTTTGGCCCGCACCGGAAACTGGGCGAACTTGCTGGGCGCGAGGGTGTCGTCCAGGCCGAAGGACGCGATCGGCACCACCGCCCACAGCAACAACCCGACCGCGCCGAGGGTAACCAGCACCGGCATCGCGATCAGCGGCTCGAACCAGCTGAGCACCGGCAGGCCGATACCCAGACCCACCAGGGCCGGCAGCGCATAGATCAGGCCGACCACCAGCACGATGATGCGCTTCTTGTCCTGGGCGTAGCCGCCCTTCCAGAGCCGCCACTTGAGCTTGGTCAGGAGCGCAACCACCCGAGGCTCCCTTCGGCCAGTTCGGCGCCGCCGACGATCTCGATGAACCGGTCGGTCAGGGACGCTCCGGCGCGCACCTGGGCAACGGTGCCGGCCGCGCGCACCTGCCCTTCGTGAATGATCGCGACGTGGTCGCACAACCCCTCGACCAGTTCCATCACGTGGCTGGACAACACCACGGTGCCTCCCCCGGCCACGTAGGAGCGCAGGATCTGGCGGATCACCTGGCCCGACACCGGGTCGACGGCCTCCAGCGGTTCATCCAGCATCAGCAGTTTCGGGGCGTGGATCAGGGCTGAGGCGAGCAGGATCTTCTTGGTCATCCCGGCCGAGTAGTCAGCGACCAGTTTCGTGGCGTCCTCGGCCAGGTCGAGGGCGGCGAGCAGGTCACCGGTGCGCTCGGCGAGCTGGCCGGGATCCACCCCGCGGATCAGACCCACGTAATGCAGCAGTTCCTCACCGGAGAGCCGGTCGAAGGTGCTCAACCCGTCGGCGAGCACACCCATCCGCGCCTTGGCCGCCGGCGGATCGGCCCACACGT
>JAAYAO010000444.1 GCA_012719335.1 Propionibacterium sp.
CCACCAGCACCGAGGAAGCCTTCCGGTTCGCCGAGGACTTCGGGGTGCGGAGGCTCAACATCACCCATTTCCGGGGCGCGCCCGACACGCCACTCCCCCGGCTGGCCGAGGTGATCGGTGCGGTGGCCGCCCGGGCCGCCGGCGAGGGCATCGCGATCGTATTCGAGTTTCTGCCCGGCACCGCCGTGCCGGACCTGGCCACCGGCGTCCGGTTGGTCGAACAGGTCGGGCTCGACAACGTGAGCCTGCTGTTCGACACCTGGCATCACTGGCGTTCCGGTGGCCGGTTGGCCGATCTGACCGGGCTCGACCCGAAGCTGATCGGCGCCACCCAGTTCGCCGACATGCCCGCGGATCGGATCGACACCTTCCGGGCCGATGACCCGGAGGCGCCCGAACGCAATGCGCGCCGGTACCGCCCGATGACCGGGCGGCTGCTGCCCGGCGACGGGGTGCTGCTGTTGGCCGAGGTCGCCGATTGGCTGCGCAGCCACCGGCCCGATCTGCCGTGGGGTGCCGAGGTCTTCAGCGCCGACCTGGACGCGATGTCACCCGCGCGCGCCGCGGCCGTCACCCACGAGGCGATGCGCCGACTGGCCGTCGAGCCTCAGCGGTAGTTCGTGTTCAGCGGTAGTTGGTGTACTGGACGGCGAAGTCGTAGTCCTGGTCGTTGATCAGCTTCTGCACCGCCTGCAGCGCATCACGGGACTTGGAGCTGACCCGCAGTTCGTCGCCCTGCACCTGGGCCTTCACACCCTTGGGGCCCTCGTCGCGGATCAGCTTGGAGATCTTCTTGGCGTTCTCGGTGGAGATGCCCTCCTTGGTCGAGGCGGTGATCTTCCACAGCTTGCCCGAGGAGCGCGGCTCGCCGGCGTCCAGAGCCTTGAGGCTGACCCCGCGGCGCACCAGCTTCGACTGGAAGACATCGAGGACGGCCTTGACCTTGTCCTCGGAGTCGGCCTGCATCTCGATCAGGTCACCCGACCATTCGATGCCCGCATCGGTGCCCTTGAAGTCGAAGCGCTGCCGCACTTCCTTGGCGGCCTGGTTGAGGGCGTTGTCGACCTCCTGCCGATCCACCTTGCTGACCACGTCGAATGAGCTGTCCGCCATCTGTCCCCTCCTGAAGTCGGTATCGACCCATCATGCCAGCAGCACCGTTTCGGATTGGCTCTCGGGGCCGCGACCCGCTAAAGTTCTTCTTCGTCGCCGAGCCCGGTGACACGGCAGCTTGCCCGAGCGGCCAAAGGGAGCGGTCTGTAAAACCGTCGGCTTCGCCTTCGTTGGTTCGAATCCAACAGCTGCCACACTCACGAGCGGCCCGAGTCCATCCGGATTCGGGCCGTTAGTCTTTGCCCATGGTCACTTTCACCGACTCGCAGAAGGCCCTGCTGGCGCGTCCGATCTACGCCTCGCTGGGCACGATTCGTCCCGACAACACCGTCACGGTGAACCCGATGTGGTTCGAGTTCGACGGTGAGGTGGTGAAGTTCACCCACACCTCCACCCGCGGCAAGTACCGCAATCTGCAGCAGAACCCGTCGATGTGCCTGATGGTGCTCGACCCGGACAACCCCTTCAACTACGCCGAACTGCGCGGTTCGCTGAAGGAGGTCGTCGAGGATCCGACCGGTTCGTTCTGGGTGCATCTGGCCGAGCGGTACGGCAACCCGGGCGCCCCGGCCCCCGACGATTCGCCCGACCGGGTGATCCTGGTGATGCAGATCGACAGGATTCTCGGCTTCACCGGCTGAATCGTCGTAGGGTGTGGCCCGTGTTGCGCATCGCCTCGTTCAACGTCAATGGCATCCGGGCCGCCCACCGGCGCGGTTTTCTCGACTGGCTGACCCTGCGCCAACCCGATGTGGTGGCCCTGCAGGAGGTGCGCGCCGCCGAGGATCTGCTGCCGGACGGGCCGTGGGGCCATCTGCACGGCAGTTACGACGCCGGGCTGTTGGCCGGACGCAACGGGGTTGCGGTGCTCACCCGCGAGGCCCCGAGCGCGGTGCGGGTCGGCATCGGGTCGAAGGAGTTCGACGATGAGGGACGCTACGTCGAGGTGGACCTCGATCGTCCGGGGCTGCCCGGGTTGACGGTCGCCTCGGTGTACGTGCCCAAGGGCGGCACCCCTTTCGAGGACGAGGCATCGCTGGCCAAGATGGAACGCAAGTTCCGGTTTCTGCGCCGCTTCGCCCGCAAGCTCACCGAGTCGCGGCGGGAGGCGGCCCGGGCCGGCCGGGAGTTCATCGTGCTGGGCGACTTCAACATCGCCCATCAGGAGATCGACCTGAAGAACTTCAAGTCCAACCGCAAGAGCGAGGGCTTCCTGCCCGCCGAGCGCGAGTGGTTCGGCACGATCCTGGGCAGCCGCACCCTGCACGACGTGGTGCGTCGACTGCACCCCGACCAGCCCGGCCCCTACTCCTGGTGGAGTTGGCGCGGGCAGGCCTTCACCAACGACGCGGGCTGGCGGATCGACTACCACCTGGCCTCCCCCGGGCTGGCCCGTACCGCGATCACCGGCGGCACCGATCGTCCGGAAAGCTATGAAGCACGGGTGAGCGACCACGCCGCGGTCGTGGTTGACTACGACTTCTGAACCGCACTGCGAAGGATTGCCATGCCCAATTTCTCCCCCGGGGTAACCGGAACCGACGAGGTGTTGTTTCGTCGACACGGCGCGGTGGGCCAGGTGCGGCTGAACCGGCCGAAGGCGATCAACTCCCTGTCGGTGGCGATGGTGACCGCGATCGAACAGCAACTGCTGGCCTGGGCCGACGACGACCGGGTGCGTTCGGTGTTCATCGACGGTGCGGGTGATCGCGGCCTGTGCGCCGGCGGCGACGTGCGAGCGGTGCGCGAGGAGGTGCTCGCCACCGGCTCCCCCGGCCCGTTCTTCGAGACCGAGTACCGGATGAACCTGTTGATCAGCGACCACCCCAAGCCGGTGGTGTCGGCGATGCACGGCATCACGATGGGTGGCGGCATCGGCCTGGGCGGGCATGCCGGGCTGCGGCTGGTCACCGAAACCTCCCAGTTGGCGATGCCGGAGACCGTGATCGGCTTCTTCCCCGATGTCGGCGCCCGCCGGCTATTGGCCCGGGCCCCGGGCGAATACGGCACCTGGCTGGCCCTGACCGGTTCGGCGATCGACGGCCCGGACGCGATCACGCTGGGCCTGGCCGACACCCTGGTGCGCGAGGGCGGCCTGGGTGAGATCGTCGACGACCTGGCCAACGAGGTGCCGGTCGGTGAGGACGTCGGCAACCCGGCCCCGCGGGCGTCGCTGCGGGCCCATCGCGGCTGGATCGACGAGTGCTTCGCCGGTGACGACGCCGAGCAGATCTGCCTGCGGCTGGCCGAGCACGCCGACCCGGCTGCCCGGGAGGCCGCCCGGACGATCCGGGAACGCTCCCCGTTCGCGGTGGCGGTGACGCTGGCCGCGCTGCGCAAGGCCGAGCGAGCCGAGAGCCTGGCCGAGATTCTCGCCGACGACCTGACGATCGCCACCGCGATGACCACCCACCCCGATTTCGCCGAGGGGGTGCGGGCGCAGTTGGTCGACAAGGACCGCAACCCGCGGTGGGCCGACGCGTCCCTGGCCGAGGTCGACCCCGAGCAGGTGGCCGCGGTCGTCGGCTGAGTCGCCCGGGGCGAGGGTTCAGCCGCTGCTGGGCAGGATGCTGCGCATCAGCCGTCGGTCGTGCCACAGCGCGACCCCGGCGATCCCGAGCACCGCGACCAGCCCGATCGCCAGTGAATCGTTGCGCAGCGCGACGTTGCCGCCGGTGTAGACGACCAGCCCCACGGTGGCCCACACCGAGACCCGCACCAGCTTGCTCGACGGCTCCGACATCGGCAGCAACAGCCCGCCCCACATCAGGTACCAGACGTGCAGGGCCGGCCCACCGAGGGCGAAGGCCAGGTACGACCAGCTCAGAAATCGCAACGGACGACGCAATGCGATGCGCACCCCGAACCAGCCGATCAGCCCGACGGTGAACACCATGCCGACCACCCGAAAGATCAGGGTGATCCGGCCGGTGTACTCGTACAACCCGAACCCGATCAGGATGGTCTTGACCAGATCGGCGGCCATCGTGGTGGGCGCGATGGTGGGCACCATGCCCGGCACGTTGACGGCGTTCAGCCAGCCGAAACCGAGCCCGGTGAGCAGCGAGACCCCGGCGAAGGTGCCGCCGGCGACCAGCCCGCCGACCAACATTTCGCGCAGGATCAGCACCCAGTTCGACCAGGTTCTGCGCCGGGCGGGTATCGACATCAGCACGATCGCGACCGCGGCCAGGGCGGCCGGCTGTTTGATGGCGGTGGCCATCCCGACCAGCATCAACCCCCACCAGTAGTGCCGTCCGGTACCGCACCACAGGCCGACCACCACCAAGCCCAGCATCAGGGCGTCGTTGTGCGCGCCGCCCACGAAGTGCAGCAGCACCAACGGATTGAGCAGCACGAACCAGGATGCCGGGGCGACCGGCAACCGCAACTGCGCCATCAGCAGGGGAAAGAAGGCGGCCAGCAGGGCCACCCCGATCAGCGCCAGGAGCCGCATCGACACCGCCGCCCAATAGGCGTTGTGCCCGGTGACGTCGACCAGCCAGTGCTGCAGTTGCAGGCTGAGCGGGCCGTAGGGGGCCGGGGTGTGCAGCCAGACCCGCTCGACCGGGTCGGCGAACGGCCCCGGCAGGGCGCCCGGCCCGACCTGGTAGGGGCTGACCCCGTTGTGCACCATCCAGCCCTGGGCGGCATAGGAGTACGCGTCGCGGCTGTAGATCGGTGGGGCGAAAACCATTGGGGCGCTCCACACCGCCAGCACGGCGGCGAAGTTCACCGGCAACCGGCCCTCGGGGCGCAACCGGAACCAGGCATCCACGATCAGCGCCAGCCCCACCATCACGAGCATGGTGGCGATGCCGCGGCCGAGTTCGGTGGTGGCCCCGAGCGGTTCGAGCACCTGCCACCAGGGGCTGTCCGGGGGCAGGTAGGCGGGGCTGAGGCCGCCGAGGGTCGCCAGGCAGACCCCGAGAAAACCGCGCCGGACCGCGCCGAGCGCCCAAGCCGTGCCGATGGCCAGCACCGCGGCACGCCACAACCGCGCGACCGTGCCACGGTTGCGGCGGGGTGGGCGTGGGGCGACGGGCCGGCGGTTCACGGGGCGGTCGGCCCCAGTTCGTCGATGCCGTGTCGCAGGCCGGTCAGCTCGGTGACGTCACCGACGTGGTCGCCGGCCCATTCCAGGGCACCGAAGGGGCATTCCTCCACGCAGATGCCGCAGTACATGCACAG
>JAAYAO010000445.1 GCA_012719335.1 Propionibacterium sp.
ACATCGACGCCTCGGACAAGGCGGCGCGCTTCATCCGCTTCTGCAATGCGTTCAACATCCCGCTGCTCACCTTCGTCGACGTCCCGGGCTTCCTGCCCGGAGTGCGCCAGGAGCACGCCGGCATCATCCGCCACGGCGCCAAGCTGCTGTTCGCCTACGCCTCGGCGACCGTGCCCAAGATCACCGTAATCCTGCGCAAGGCGTATGGCGGCGCCTACGTGGCCATGTGCAGCAAGGATCTCGGCGCCGACCGGGTGTTCGCCTGGCCGACCGCCGAGATCGCGGTGATGGGCGCCGAGGGAGCCGCCGGGATCGTGTTCAAGCGCGAGATCGCCGAGGCGGAGGACCCCGAAGCCCGGCGCGGTGAACTGGTCGAGGAGTATCGCAACACCTTCTCCACCCCGTACATGGCGGCATCGCGTGGCCTGGTCGACGACATCATCGACCC
Source organism: Propionibacterium sp. (assembly GCA_012719335.1). Taxonomy (GTDB): domain Bacteria; phylum Actinomycetota; class Actinomycetes; order Propionibacteriales; family Propionibacteriaceae; genus JAAYAO01. The sequence continues at coordinate 449 of JAAYAO010000445.1, forward strand.
GGCCGACACCCGCCGCGAGGTGGCGATGGCGTTGGAGATCCTGACCGGCAAGCGCGAGCTGCGTCCCGACAAGAAGCACGGCCTCGGGCCGGCCTGATCGGGGGCGAACATGTCGAACCAGGAGATTGCCGAACTGCGCGAGGCCGTCGCCGCACTGAGCGCGACGGTCGAGGATCTGACCCGGGAGGTGCAGACCCTGCGGGGTCGCATCGACCCGATCGACGAGGACACCATGATGGCGATCGCCGCCGGGGTGTCGGCCTATCTGGGCAATCGCGCCAAGATCAAGCAGGTGCATTTCCATACCGGACGGGCCTGGGCCCAGGCCGGGCGAACCGAAGTCCAGCGCCGCCAGGTGCCCCACGTCCGCTGACGTTTTGGAGAGGAAACCCATGAAGCTGAAGGTCACCGTCAACGGAACCGCCTACGAGGTCGAGGTCGAGGTCGAGGAGGAGACCCCGAACCTGGGCAGCATCGGCCTGCCGACCCTGTCGCACACCGGGCCCACCCCGACCGCCCCGATCACCTCCAAGATGCCCGCGGCCAGCGCCAACGCGGTGGTCGCGCCGCTGGCCGGTACGGTCGCGAAGGTGCTGGTCGAGGACGGCCAGGAGATCGAGGCCGGCCAGGTGCTGGTGGTGCTCGAGGCGATGAAGATGGAGACTGAGATCACCGCCCCCGGCTCGGGCACCGTGCGTGAGGTGCTGGTCAAGGTGGGTGACGCCGTTCAGGGAGGTCAGGCTCTGATCGAGCTCTGACGACAGGAGGAGATGTGATGGCGAGTCGAAAGTCCACGGCCGATCGGGTCGCCACCCACATCCGCACGACCCTGGACGGGGTGGACCTGGAATGGGCCGAAACCGGCCGGGGGCTGTTCACGGTGACCCTGCCGGGCACCCGCAAACAGACCACCGAATGCGCCCTCGAGATCGGCAAACACACGCTGAGTGCGCGTGCCTTCGTGTCCCGGCGCCCGGACGAGAATCACGCCGCGGTGTACGGCTGGTTGTTGCAGCGCAACGTCAAACTGGTCGGCGTCTCGTTCGCCCTGGACACCCTGGGTGACATCTACCTGGTCGGCCGGGTACCCCTGTCGGAGGTGAACGAGGACACCGCCGACCGGCTGCTGGCGATGATCGCCACCACCGCCGACGACTCCTTCAATCAGATCCTGGAGCTGGGGTTCGCCGAGTCCATCAAGAAGGAGTGGCGGTGGCGGCTGGCCCGCGGCGAATCGACCGCGAACCTGGCCGCCTTCGAGAACCTCGCTCCCGAGCGGGTGATCAACCCGTCCACTGAACCGTGATCGTGTCGCCCGACAGGTCGGCGGTCGCCCGGCCGCCGGCGGTGAAGTCGGTGCCGGTGGTGCCGCGTCGACCGTTCTGGGTGGCCTCGGCGTCGATCCGCATCTGCCAGGTGATCGACCCCTCGGCCTGATTGCTCGAAGCGTTGTAGGTGGGGGTGAGCTTGCTCCACGGATTCTCGAGCATCTTGAACACGATGGTGTTGGGCAGCACCTTGATGTCGTTCGTCTCCGTCAGTTTCCAGGGACAGCCCTCGGGGTTGAGTTCCTTCTTCTTCATGCACTCGTTGATCGTGTTGGTCGCCGAGGTGCGGAACTCGGCGACGGCCTTGTCGGTGAGCGTGAAGTCGCCGGCGAAGTAGGCGCCGCCCGCCATGTCGTAGGCCTCGACGGGGGTGTTGCCCTCGGCGGTGGTGAGGTGCGGGTTGGTCGGGGTCACCGTGTAGGTGCCCGGCAGCACCGGCACGGTCATCGTGGTGTTCTCGATCGCCACCCCGTTCAGCTTCACCGGTTCCTCACGGGACAGATCCAACGGGACGGCCACCTCGTCCAGTTTCCAGACGTCGGTGTCGGCCTCCTGGACACTGAAGACCATCTCCTTGGGGCTGTCCTCCGGGCCGAAGGTAGCCTCGACGGTGGCCGAGGTGGTGTTCTCGTCGATCGGGCTGGTCACCTCGACGGTGACATTCGCCGGCGCTTCGGGGTGGGTGGCGGCCAGCACCTCGGCGTTGATCGCCGGCGATGACAGATCCTGGACGGTAAGGGCGCTGATGGCATCCAGATCGTGGTCGCCGAGGGCGGTGAAGAAGTCCTCGACCGCACCCCGGGCCGATTCGGTTTTGCGGGCGATGGTGGCCTGTCGCCCCTCCTCGGCCCGGATCGCCGCCTGTTCATCGGCATGACGCTTCCACAACACGGCCCCGGTGACCGCCAGGGCCAGGACGATCACCCCGACGATCGCGATGATCAGCGGCTTGCGGTTCTTCTTCGCCCCCGGTTCCGGCGGCAGGGTGTCGCGTCCGGCACCGGAGCCCATCGGTTGCCCGGGGGGTGGGCCACCGGCCATCGGGCCCTGCGGGCCGGGGCCGGGCCGGCCGGGGGCGGACGGAAAAGCTCCCGGCGCGCCCGGCGGGGGAGGCTGCGCGCCGGGTACCCCGGGAGGGGGCATTCCGGGGCCGCCGGGTTGCCCATGCCCGCCCATCGGCGGTTGGTGCGGATGCTGTCCGGGCGGGGGTGGGGGCGGAAAAGCCCCCGAGGGCCCACCCGGGCCGGAGGCCGAGGGGCCACTGCTCGGAAAGCCGGGAGTGCCCGGGCCCATCGGGCCGGGCTGATGCTGCGGCGGCGGTGCACCGGGGCCACCGGACGAACCGGGGCCGCCGGACGAACCGGGCAGGGGTGGCGGTGAACCCGGGCCACCGGACGAGCCGGGTAGGGGCGGCGACTGCGGTGCCGGCCCATCGTGCTGCGGCGGGCCTGCCGGGGGGTTCTCGCTCATCGCTTCCTCCAACTGCGGATCGATCCGATCGAGTATCACACACCGCGGGGTGACCGGGCGCGGTCGGCCGGGGCCGTGCAGGGGCCCGGGCCGGGCCTCCCGGCTGGTACCGCGGAGCCTCGTCCGCCCACCGAAAATAAAGTTGAGTCACTCACGCTCAACTCGGGAATACTCGGGCTGAGTCGACTGTTGTCAACTATGTCGGCACGGCCCACGGTCGCGCCGCACGACAACTTTGCAATCCGTGTCCGTACTCTCAGGAGGAAATCACCATGGCTCGTACCTTCGATCCCTTCCGCTCGCTGGACGACTGGTTCGGCAGCGCCGCCCCGATGCGCACCAGCGTCGGAATGCCGATGGACCTGTTCCGCGACGGCGAGGTCTTCGTCGCCCGCATCGATCTGCCCGGGGTCGACCCGAGCACGATCGACATCGACGTCGAGGACCGCACCCTCACCATCCGTGCCGAGCGCCCCGCGCACGACAAGGACGTGCAGTGGCTGACCCGGGAGCGCCCCACCGGCACCTTCGCCCGCCAGCTCACCCTCGGCCAGGGGGTTGCCCTGGACAAGATCGACGCCGGCTACGCCGACGGGGTGCTCGAACTGACCATCCCGGTCGCCGAGGAGGCCAAGCCGCGCAAGATTGCCGTCCAGCACAACACCGGGCGCACCGAGATCAGCGGTGACACCGACATCAGCGGCGAGGTCGACTCCGAGCACTGATTCATCCACATCGCCACCTGCGGAGGGCATCCCGATCGGGGTGCCCTCCGTGTTGTGTCCCGGCTCCGGGTCACAATGGGCCCATGAATCAACCAGTTGCCGTTGTCACCGGAGCCTCCAGCGGGATCGGTGCGGCCACCGCCCGAGGCCTGGCCGCGTCCGGCTACCACGTGTGGGCTGTCGCCCGGCGCCGGGAGCGGCTCGACAGCCTGGTCGCCGAGATCGGCGGCACCGCCTTCGCGGCCGACCTGACCGACCCGTCCGCGGTCGCCGCCCTGGCCGAGGCGGTCGGGGGCCGCTGCGATGTGCTGGTCAACAACGCAGGGGGAGCGTTCGGGCTGGAGCCGGTGAT
>JAAYAO010000446.1 GCA_012719335.1 Propionibacterium sp.
CCTGCCGTCGGAACTGTCGGGTGGTCAGCAGCAGCGGGTGGCGATCGCCCGGGCGCTGATCACCAAACCCGACGTGGTGTTCGCCGACGAACCGACCGGCAACCTCGACTCCCGCGCCGGTGCGCAGATCCTCAGCTTCCTGCGCACCTCGGTGCGCGAACTGGGTCAAACCGTGGTGATGGTCACCCATGACCCCGCCGCGGCCGCCTACGCCGACCGGGTGCTGCTGCTGGCCGACGGCAGGGTCGCCGGTGACATCACCGACCCCACCCCGGACGCGGTGCTGGCCGGGCTGGACGCGCTGCGCTCCTTCGAGGGGGTGGCCTGAGATGTGGCGCCACACCCGCAGACAGATGCGCAACTCGATCACCCGGCTGGTCGCTGCCGGGCTGGCGATCGCGATCGGCACCGCCTTCATCGCCGCGACCATCCTGTCCACCGAGGTGGTCGAAGCCACCGCCCGCAACGTGGCCGCCGCCGACCTGGAGGGCGCCGACATCGTGGTCGAGTCGGCCGGCACGATGCTGGACGATCGGGCCGCCGAACAGATCGCCGCGGTACCCGGCGTTGACCGGGTGCACACCGCGCACACCCTGCCCGTGCTGCTCGACGCAGACGGGCAGCGCCGCTACGTCGAGATGCGCAATGTCGGCCCCGGGCTCGAACTTGCCGCCGGCACCGAGCCCAACGGCGCGGCGGTGGTGCTGTCCACTCAACTGGCCGACCGGCTCGGGCTGCGGTTGGGCGACACGGTGACCCTGAGCAGCCCGTCCGGTGACGGGACGGCCGAGCGCCGGGTCCAGATCTCCGGGCTGGCGGACATGCCCCTGCGCACCACACTCGATGTCATCCACGTCCCCGATGACCTGCTGATCGCCCAACAACGCGCGATGGAGTGGCCGACGAGTGTCGGCCGCCTGCTGGTCTACACCGACCGGGCGCCGGAGACCCTGATCGAGCCGATCGAACAGGCCGTCCCGCACAGCGACGGCGGCATCCTGGTGCGCACCACCGAGGAGATCACCGACCAGAACGTGCGCGACATGGTCGGCGCCGCCAACACCCTGATGTGGTTCGGGCTCGGCTTCGCCGCCCTGGCGATCATCGTGGCCGGGCTGGTGATCGCGAACACCTTCGAGGTGCTCGTCGCCCAACGCACCCGCACCCTGGCGATGCTGCGGTGTGTCGGCGCCTCCAAGGGGCAGGTGCGCAGCACGGTGCTGCTCGAGGCGTTCGTCCTCGGCCTGGTGGCCTCGCTGGTGGGAGCCCTGCTCGGGTTGGGTTTCGGCCAACTCGCGGTGTGGTTCCTGGAGGGCCGCAACCTGGGTGTCACCGTGCCCCGGATCGCCGACATCACGCCGTGGACGCTGATTGTCCCGGTGCTGGTCGGGCTGGCGGTGACCCTGGTGGCGGCCGGTGGCCCGGCCCGGGCCGCGACCCGGGTCAGCCCGATCGCCGCCCTGCGGCCCACGGTGGTCGAGCCGGTGCGACGCAGCAGCCGGGCCCGGCTGGTGGTGGCCGCGCTGCTGATCGTCGGTGGCGCCGGATTGCTGATCTTCGCGGTGGCGATGTCGCTGTTTTTCGTGCCCGACCAGTACGAGGCGTCCACGATGGTCGGGGTGCTGTTGGCCGCCGGCATTCTCGGTGGCCTGATCTCGCTGATCGGGGTGATGATCGGGGCGGTGTTCGTGGTGCCGCCGGTGACCCGGGGGCTGGGCCGGTTGCTCGAACTGGTGGTCGGCCGCCGGGCCCGGGCGACCGTCCGGTTGGCCACCGCCAACGCGGTGCGCAACCCGCGCCGCACCGCCACCACCACCTCGGCCCTGGTGATCGGGGTGACCCTGGTGGTGTTGATGGCCACCGGAGCCGCCTCGGCCCGCGCCTCCATGAACGAACTCCTGGGGCAGCAGTTCCCGGCCGATGTGGTGGTCACCGGCTGGGACGGGGCGGAGATCGCCGACAGCACCGCCGCCGAGGTTGCCGAGGTGCCGGGGGTGGCCGCGGTGCTTCCGGTCAGCAACCAGCAGGCCGGCCTGACCGACGGCAGCGGTGTCGAGTACGGGGGAGTGCTGGCCTTCGACATCACCCGGGCCGAGGGTGTGGTGCACGGTGCGGAACGGTTCGCCGACCTGGCGCCCGGTCAGGTCGTGGTACCCGACTATCAGGCCCGGAACTGGGCGTGGACCGATGGTGATGTGGTGTACCTGACCGACCCGGCTTCGGGACGGTCCACCGAGGTGACCGTGCGGGTGGAGCGTGGCGCGGCGATGATCGCGGTGTTGCCCGAAACCCTTGCCGAGGTGGTCGACCCGGTGATGACCGGGCTGCTCGTGGCGGTGGACGATGGTGCCGACCTGGATCGGACGGTCGACGGGATCTCCCAGGTGGTGAGCCGGATCGACAGCGAGGCCGGGTACTCGGTGTCCTCCCCGGCGCAGGCCCGGCAGTCCTACGAACAGGTGATCGACGCCCTGTTGGCGGTGGTGATCGGGCTGCTCGCGGTGTCGGTGGTGATCGCCCTGGTCGGCATCGCGAACACCTTGAGCCTGTCGGTGATCGAACGCCGCCGCGAGCACGCCGTGCTGCGGGCGGTCGGGGTCACCAAGGGCCAGTTGCGCGGCGCCCTGGCCGTCGAAGGGGTGCTGTTGGCGCTCACCGGTGCCGTGGTCGGCATCGTCCTGGGGCTGCTGTACGGCTGGTCGGGGGCGGCGGTGTTGCTCGGCTTCACCGGGGCCTTCACCCCGGGGGTGGCGCCGCTGATCATGGCCGGTTCGGTGGTGATCGGGGTGGTGGCCGGGCTGATCGCCTCGGTGGCACCGGCCAACTCCGCGATCCGGGTGCCCCCGGTGGTGGCCTTGGCGGCCGAGTAGCCGCCCGTCGCCATGAAACGTGAGAGGTCGGTTTTCGTTGGTACACGGGGGACGGGCGCCGCCAGGGCCTAGGATGACGCCATGGCAACTGTCTTCACCAAGATCATCAACGGCGAACTGCCCGGACGGTTCATCTACCGGGACGACACGGTGGTCGCTTTCCTGTCGATCGGGCCGGTGGCCTACGGGCACACCCTGGTGGTGCCGGTGGAGGAGGTCGACCACTGGGTCGACTGCGATCCGGCCCTATGGGCCCACCTGAACGAGGTCGCACTGTTGGTCGGCCGGGCGATGCAGCAGGTCACCGGCGCGGCCCGGGTCGGCAACCTGATCGCCGGCTTCGAGGTGCCGCACCTGCACATACACGTCTTCGGCGCCGATGACATGAGCGGCTTCCAACTGTCGCCCTCGGCCCAGGTGACCCTCACCGACGCCGATTTCGAGAAGGCCCAGCAGGAGCTCGTGGCGGCCATCGAACAGTTGCAGGCCGTACACTGAGGTCGCCGGGACGCCGATTGCTGACCGTCCTTCACCCGGGCCCTGGGGCCGAACTCGTCCGAACTCGATCTCGGCGTGTGCAACCCGTCGTTGGGCGGTGTGCCCGAGTGGTCGATCGACGGCATCACCGGGCAGCAGATCCATTCCGCCGCGGTGCGGGGGTCGCAGGAGATCGGCACACCCCTGTCGGAGGTCACCTCGATCACCATGAAGGCCAACGACGACGGTGAGCCGCTCCTGGAGGTGTTGAGTCCGTCCGGGCTGGCCGAGATACCGGTTGGTTGAGTTCAGACCCGGCGGCGGGTCAACAGGGCCGCCCCGATCACGCACAGCACGAAGGCGAAACCGTGGGCCCGGGCGTCGCAGCTACAGCGAGTCGCCGAGATCGCGGCGGAAGGCGGCCACCAGGTCGTGCTGCCAGTCACCGATCGGGGCCAACCGGCCGTAGAAGAAGCGCAGGATCTCCGGCTCGTCGGTGAACGCCAGGCCGCCGATCAGGTCGCGGTTCTCGTACAACCAGGCGATCCGGTCGACGGCGTAGGACAACTGCGACAGGGTGAACACCCGCCGCGGCACGGCCAGCCGCAGCAACTCCATGTCGGCCAGCCGCTCCGAGCCGTCCGGGTCGCGCTGTTCGGACAGGGTGCCGCGCTCCATGCCGCGCACGCCGCTGGTCAGGTACACCGCGGCCGCCAACGCCCCGGACGGGTACTGCTCCTGCGGCACTTGGGGGATGAACCGGCCGGCGTCGATGTGTACCCCGAGCCCACCGGGCGGGGTGACGATCGGTACGCCGCGGGCCAGCAGCTCCTTGGCCATGTACGCGATGAACTCCGGGCCCTGGTTGATCACCTCGGGGTCCATCGTTTCCTCCAGGCCGATGGCCAGGGCCTCCATCTCGCGCACCGACATGCCGCCGTAGGTGAGGAAGCCCTCGAACAGCGGCACCAGGCCGCGCAGCTCCTCGTAGAGCTCCTTGGAGCGGGTGATGATGCCGCCCCCGCGGCCGAAGCCGAGTTTGCGGCCGGAGAAGTAGATCAGATCGAACTCGTCGCAGATGGCGCGGGTGATCTCGGCGATCGACGCGTCGGTCCACCCGTCCTCGCAGGTGGCGATGAAGTGCAGGTTGTCCTGCAACAGGGAGGCGTCCAGCACGTAGCGCAGCCCGTGCTTGCGGCACAGCTCACCGACCGCCCGGTAGTTCGCCAGCGACACCGGCTGACCACCGATCAGGTTCGTGCCGGCCTCCATCCGGACGAAGGGGATGTTCTCCGCGCCGACCTCGTCGATCAGTGCGGCGAGCTTGTCGAGGTCGACATCACCCTTGAACCGGTGCTCGGACTCGACCTGCAGACCGGCCTCGGCGATCACCTCCTCGACCCGGCCGCCGCGCATCGTGATGTGCGATTTGGTGGTGGTGAAGTGGTAGTTCATCGGAATCACCGAGCCCTCGCGCACCCAGGCGTGGGCGAGGATGTTCTCGCAGGCGCGGCCCTGGTGGGCGGGCAGGAAGTACTCGGTGCCGAAGATGTCGTTGATGGTCGCCGACAACCGGGTGAAGGTGGACGAGCCGGCGTAGGAATCGTCGGCGGTCAGCATCGCGGCCTGCTGCCGGTCGCTCATCGCGTTCACGCCCG
>JAAYAO010000447.1 GCA_012719335.1 Propionibacterium sp.
GGCCTTCGGCTACGAGTACACCACCGGTTCGGGCGACGAGGCCACCACCCACCGGTTCGCCGTGGTGCAGTTCGTGAGTGCGGCGTCCCTGCCCGACCTGGAGGTGTACCGGGGGTGGCGGCTGCGGCTGAGCCGACATGTGCGGTTCGCCGACGAACGGTTCGCCCGGGCCTTCGACGTCCGCAGCCCCGACCGCGACTTCGCCCACCGGGTCGTCCACCCGGGGTTCATCGCCGCACTGCTGGACGGGGCGCTGGGTGAGTGTCACCTCGTCCTGGAGCGCGGTGTGTTCACCGTGTGGCGGCCGGGTTCGCTGCGGGTGGCTCGGGTGGATGACATGCTGGAACGGCTGATCACCGTGCTGGAACTGATCCCGGCTCGGGTCTGGGCCGATGGCCGGGTGGAACCTCCGCCGATCGTCCCGCGTCCCGCCTCCGCCGGTGAACCCGGTGCGTGACCACAATCGGGGCGTTCTACGGAAGGGGGCGGCATGGATGTTGCAGTCGTCATCGTCGTGTTCGTGGCAATCACCGCGGCGATTGTTCTCGGCGTCGTGGCCGCATCACACCGCCGCAAGCAGTGGGCCGAGTTCGCGGCCTCCCGCGGCTGGCGGCACGTGCACAAGGACCGGCACTTTTTTCGCGGCCTGAAGCAGGAGCCGTTCAATCGTGGTGGCAGCCGAGTGGCGTTCAATATCGTCGAGGGCAGCTTTCACGGGCTACCGGTGCGGGCCTTCACCTACCAGTACACGACCCGCAACGGGGAGAACAGCACCACCCACTACCACCGGGTGGTGCAGGTACCCACCCCGGCCGTCCTGCCGCCCCTGCAGGTGCGTTCGGGGTGGCGGCTCGCCCTGACCCGCGACATCCAGTTCGAGTCCGACCAGTTCAACAAGGACTTCGACGTACGCAGCCCCGATGAACGCTTCGCCTTCCGTGTCGTCCACCCGCGGTTCATGGCCGCGTTGCTCGACGGCGCCCTGGGGTCGTACCACTATTCGATCGAGAACGGGCTGTTCACCCTCTGGAAGGGCGGCCGGCTCGGCCTCGATCAGGTGGACGAGATGCTCGGCCGGCTCGTCCACCTGATCGAACTGGTGCCCAACCCGGTGTGGGCCGACGCGGGGATGGCCCCGCCGGCGATCCATGCCGGTTCGGGGCCCGGCCCGGTGATCGAGCGTTACAGCATCACCTCGACACGCGGGTGACCCCGACCCCTCACCACCCATCCCGACCAGCACACCGGAGTAGCCATGCCCATCGCCCCAGCCATTTTCGCCGTCGCCATCGGGGCGGGAACCGCCGCCGTCGCGGTGGCGGGTGTTCTGCTCGCGGTACAGGAGACGCGCCGCCAACAGCGGGAATGGGCGAAGTGGGCGGCCGACCGGGGTTGGCGGCACGAGTCGCATTCCATGAGTGTTTTCCTCGGTCTGCGGGCCGAACCCTTCGGCAAGGGCCTGTCGCAGGCGGTCAACGTGATCACCGGCACCTGGGACGGGTTGCCGTTCACGATGTACCACTTCATCCGCCACGTCGGGGTCGGCAGGTCGAGCAAGACGTACCTGAGAACGGTGGCCCAGTTCCGGTGTGCCGCCCGGTTCCCGAGCCTGACCCTGCGACACGGCACTCCGCCCACCTTGCGCACCGATCTGGATTTCGAGTCGGCCGATTTCAACCGCGCCTACGAGGTGCTGTGCGAGGATGAACGTTTCGCCCACTCGGTCGTGCACCCGCGGCTGATGGCCGCCCTGCTGGACGGGCCGCTGCGGCAGGCGAACGTCAGCCTGGAGGCGGGCACGGTCACCGTCTGGTGCGAGGACCACCTGATGCGGGCCTCCGGCACCCGGTTACCGCGGCAACTGGCTCACCTGGTCGGGCTGATCCCGGCCCATGTGTGGCGCGATCACGGCGCCGAAGTGCCCGTCCGCACCGATCAGGGGCCGGGCCCGGCCGCCACCCCGGACGACTGAACGACGCCCGTCCCGCGATCATCCGGACGCGACCTGCGGGGCTCACCCGAACCCGCGGGCGTCCCGGTGTGTTCGGGGGTTCAGGGACGAGGTTGCGGATACGGCGGTTGGCCGGGGTCCGGGTAACCGCCGGGGCCGGGCTGCGTACCGGGTGCCGGCGGGAAGCCGGGGCCGGCGGGGTAGCCGCCACCGGGCGGGGGCGGGGTTGGCGGGTTCTTCTCCCGGGAGCGGCCGATCAGCCACAGGATCAGACCCAACAGGGTGGCCAGGCCGCTGAAGATGCTGAACACGATCAGGAAGGGGGCGGCGATCAACCACGTGAAGGTGCCGTTGATCCGGTCGGCCTCGACCAGCCGGA
>JAAYAO010000448.1 GCA_012719335.1 Propionibacterium sp.
GTACCAGGACACGTCCTCGGCGCAGGCCACCCTGCTGCGCTCGTTGTTCTCCGGCGAGACCGTCGAGGACGGGCTGGGTCACGCGGTCACCGCGGTCGGTGACCCCTGTCAGGCGATCTACGGCTGGCGGGGTGCCGCGGCCAGCAACATCAGCCATTTCGCCCGCGATTTTCCGCGCGCCGACCGATCACCGGCCTTGCCCTACGAGCTGAGCGTGAACCGGCGCAGCGGTCAGCGCATCCTCGACGTCGCCAACACCCTGGCCGGGCCGTTGCACCACGACCCGTACATCATTCAGCGGATCACCGACCTGGTGGCGCCGCCCGACACCCCGCCGGGGCAGGTGCATGCCGCCACCTTCGAGACCCAACCGGAGGAGAACGCCTGGGTGGCCGACAGCATCGTCGCCGCCCACCCCGACAACGGCGGTGACCTGGTCACCAGGTGGTCCGACATCGCGGTGCTGTGCCGGCGCAACGCCGACATCGGGCGGATCTACTCGGTGTTGGCCGACCGGGACGTGCCGGTGGAGATCGTCGGCCTGGGTGGCTTGCTGGGCCTGCCGGAGGTGGCCGACGTGGTCGCCACCCTGCGGCTGCTCGACGATGTCACCGCCAACCCGGCGGTCACCCGACTGCTGGGCGGGCCGCGCTGGGCGATCGGGGCACGGGATCTGGCCCTGCTGGGCCGACGTGCCCAGGATCTGGCGATGGCCCGACGCAGCGAACTCGAACGCGACAGCATCGACGACCGGCTGGACGAGGCCGTCGCCGAGGTGGACCCCACCGATCTGGTGGCCCTGCTGGACGCCGTCGGCGACCCCGGCCCGCTGCCGTACAGCGCCGCGGCCCGGCAACGTTTCGCCGCCTTCCACGACGAGTTGGCCCGGCTGCGCAGCCATGCCGACGAACCCCTGCCCGATCTGCTGCGCCGGGTGGTCGACACCCTGGGGTTGAGCATCGAGCTGTCGGTGGCCGAACTGTCCGAACCGAACCGGGCCGACCACCTGGCCGCCTTCGCCGACGCGGCCGGCACCTACCTGTCGCTGGAACGCGACGGGTCGCTGACCGGTTTCCTGGCCTGGCTGGATGCCGAACTCGAATACGGCTCCGGTCTGGATCAGGCCGTGCCCAGCGACCGGGATTCGGTGAAACTGCTGACCATCCACAAGGCCAAGGGCCTGGAATGGGAGCTGGTTTTTCTGCCCTCACTGGTCGACGGCACCTTTCCGGCCACCCGGGTGACCAACGACTACGCCCGCACCTCGGCGGTACTGCCCGCCGACCTGCGCGGTGACGCCGACTCGATTCCGCAACTGATCGACGCGAACAAGAAGGCCCTCGACGCCTACCACGACGACCTCAAGGATCAGGAGCTGCGCGCCGAGCATCGGCTCGCCTACGTGGCCGTCACCCGGGCCCGGCAACGGGTGGTGGCCAGCGGGCACCACTGGCGCGGTGACCGCACCACGGTGTGCAAACTGTCGCGCTATCTGGAGCCGTTGATGGCCGCCGCCGAGGAGCAGGGGCACCTGCACGTGGTGGCCGATCCGCCCGAGGCCGGCAGCCCCAACCCGATGGACGCCGACCTGCGTCCGCGCGAATGGCCGGTGCCGGCCGATCCCGAATGGGCCGCCCGGCGTGTCGCGGCGGCCGACCTGGTGCACGCGGCCGGGGCCCGGCGGGCCGCCGGTGGGCCGGTGGACGACCCGACGGTTGACCCGCTCACCCTGGACGAGGAAGCGGTGGTCGCGGCCTGGGACGCCGACATCGAACTGCTGGTGCGTGAGGCGGCCGCCCAATCCGAGCCCCGGGTGGTGCCGATGCCCGCGGCGATCTCGGCCTCCCGGTTGATCGCGGCCCAACGCGATCCGCAACGGGTGGCCCGGCAACTGGTGCGTCCGATGCCCACCGCACCGTCGGCGGCCGCCGATCTGGGCATCCGCTTCCACGGCTGGGTGCAACGCCATCTGGAGATGCCCGCCCTGGTCGACACCGAGGACCTGTTCGCCGACGCCGACGGCCTCCCGGGCCCGGTCGATGCCGCCGATACCGGGGACGGTGAGATGGACGAGTTCACCGAGTTGTGCCGTACCTTCCAGGCCGGGCAGTTCGGTAACCGGCAGCCGTACTCGATCGAGCAGGCGATCACCTTCACCATCGGCACCCAGGTGGTGCGGGCCCGCATCGACGCGGTCTACCGCGA
>JAAYAO010000449.1 GCA_012719335.1 Propionibacterium sp.
ATCCTGGCCCGCAACGGAACGATGCCTTCCTCGCGCAGCTCCCACACGGTGCGCAGATACATCTCCGTGGTGTCGATCAACTCGCTCACCCGACCGCCCCCTTCACAACGCACCCACACTGTCGCCGTCCAGCCTACCCATTCGCGGCGACCCCCATGATTCACGCCATCTGGCGTACCGGGGACAATGGACCGGTGAGTACGTTACGCATCCCGACCAACCTGCTGCCCGCCGACGGTCGTTTCGGTTGTGGCCCGGCCAAGATTCCCGGCGACGCACTCGCCCGACTCGCCGAGGCCGGACGGACCTGGCTGGGCACCTCGCACCGGCAGGCCCCGGTGCGCGATGTGGTGGCGCGGATCCAGCGCGGACTGCTCGACCTGTATGCCGCGCCCGAGGGGTACCGGGTGGTGCTCGGCAACGGTGGGTCGACGCTGTTCTGGGACGCCGCGGTCAGTTCGCTGATCGAACGGCGCAGCGCGCACGGGGTGTTCGGCGAGTTCAGCGCCAAGTTCGCCGCCGCCTCGGCCGCCGCCCCGCATCTGGACGAGCCGGCGGTTGTCGAGGTGGCTCCCGGGTCGGTGGCCCTGCCCGAACCCACCGCCGACGCCGATGTGTACGCGTGGGCGCACAACGAGACCTCCACCGGTGCGCTGGCCCCGGTGCAGCGTCCCGATGCCGAGGGGTTGGTGCTGATCGACGGCACCTCGGCCGCCGGCGGGGTGCCGGTCGACCTGGCCCACACCGACGCCTACTATTTCGCCCCGCAGAAGGGACTGGCCTCCGACGGAGGTCTGTGGTTGGCCTTCCTGTCACCGGCCGCGGTGGAGCGGATCGAACGGATCGCCGCCGGTGACCGGTGGATCCCGTCGATTCTGAGCCTGCAGCAGGCGGTGCAGAACTCCGCGGCACACCAGACCCTGAACACCCCGGCGCTGACCACCCTGTTCCTGTTGGCCGACCGGATCGACCACGTGCTGGCCGACGGTGGGCTGGACGCCGCCGCGGCCCGCTCCCGCGCCTCGGCCGAGCAGCTCTACGGGTGGGCGGAGGCCCGGGAATGGGCGTCCCCGTTCGTGGCCGAGCCGTACCGCTCACCGGTGGTCGGCACGATCGACTTCTCCCCCGAGGTGGACGCGGCCGCGGTGGCCGCCACCCTGCGGGCCAACGGGGTGGTCGACACCGAGCCGTACCGCAAGTTGGGCCGCAACCAGTTGCGGATCGGGATGTTCCCGACCATCGACCCGGCCGACGTCGAAGCGCTGTGCGCCTGCATCGACTGGGTGGTCGACAACGGCTGAGCCGGACGCGCCGGTCAGCCGCGATTGAGCCATTTCAGGTCGGCGGCCTGTTCCTCCGCGCTGCGTCGCGGCCGTACCCAGGTGCCCTCATCGTCGACAGCGTGCTCGGGCTCGACGATCGAGGCACGTTTCGGACGGGGCCGCACCGGCACATCACCGTCACCCTCACTGATCGTGAAGCTGCGCCGCGGCGGCGCATCGGCCGGGGTGTCGTCCTGCGGTGGCAGCGCGCGACGCGGCAGCGGGCCGGGTGGTGGTGCGACCACCGGGGCCGGGGCCGCGACCGGTGGCGGGCTGACCGGCGGCACCGCGGCCGGCGGCACGGGTGGGACACCGGACGCGGGTGCTGCCGGGGCGGCGGGTACGCCGAAGGGGTTGTCCTCCGCGGGCTGCTCGGGCACGTCCAGCACCTCGGCCGGAGGTGAGGCGGGCCCGGCGGTGGCGCCGGTCACGGGCAGGGGCGCATCGTCGGGCGCCGCCGATACCTCCGGCTCGTCCTCGTCCCTCGGGCTCTCGACGGAGGGCTCGGAGACCACTCGTTCGGCACCCGCGACGGCGGAACCGGCCTCGTCCGGGGTCTCCTCGGTCACCGACACCCGCTGCGCGTCGACGGCCGTACCCGCCTCGGCCGGCCGCGGACGTCGGGAACCGGCGAAGAAGACCACCGCCGCCGACACCAGGGCCAGCAGGCCCGCACCGAGCACCGCCATCATCGTTCCGGTACGTTCACCGCCGGCCCGGTCATCGGCCTCGGGTGCCTCCTCGACCTCCTCGGTCGGTTCGGCGGTGGGCGTCGGGGTGGGTTCGGGCGAGGGCGGCGGGGACGAACCGGGCTCGGGCACGTCCAACAGATCGTCGGGGATCGGCACCCGCAGCACCGGCTGCTCCGACCCGCTGCTGCCCAGAATCAGCGACTGCCGGTCCAGCGACAGCGCCATCGCCTCACCCTGCTCCTGCCAGGGGGCCGGTGCCCGGGCCGCGACCTGATAGGTGCCCGCATCCAGGATGTCGATCGAGGTGTAACTGCGGGTGGCGATCCGTCCGTCCCCGAGGAAGACCGCGTCGGTCACCCAGGCCGGGGCGTCCCCGACCTGTACGAGTTCGTTGTTCACCCCGCTGCTCGGCGGCCCCTGGGTGGCCCAGATCTCGCCCTCGGCCTCGTGGGTGATCACGAACAACTGGCCGTCGTCACCGACCAGCATCGCCCGCGCATCACGTCCCTGCCCGTCGGAATAGTGCATCTCGAAGGTGCGGATCGTCTCGGGCTGTTGCCCGACCGGATGCGGTTCGGTGTAGCGGTGGACGGCGATGGTGTCGCGCTCGCCGTCGGCGTCGCCGATGTCGGCGATGTAGAGCCGCGAACCGATGTAGTACACGGCCTGGGCATCCACCATGGCCTGCCCGAAGCGCACCGTGCCCTCCACGCTGCCGTCGCTGCGCAGGGCGAAGGCCCGGTCGGCATCGGTGGAGTTCACCGTCCAGTACATCTGCCGGTCACGGTCGGCGGCCAACCCGGAGGCGGTCTGCACCCGCTCGTCGGTGACCTCGAAGAGCACGTCGTCCTCGGCGGCGGCGGGCACGGCGGATGCAGCCAGGGCGAACACCATCGCCGCCCCGGTCAGCGCACGGCTCAGCTTCCGCATGCCCACACTTTCCGCATCACTCGGGCTCCGTCGACGTCGGCGAGCGTACCGAACCCGGCCCGGAACGCGTTCACAACGCACCACCCAGGGCCCCGATGAGGACGACGACGATCATCAGGACCATCACCCCGATCAGGATCATGCGGCTGCCGCGCGGGTTCACCCGAAACACCTTACGCGTATTCCCGACCCGTGCGGCCCATTCCGACCGTCGCTCGGCTAGCGTGTGCGGTATGGGCGAGCTGCGCTTGTATGCGATCGGCATCGACGAGGTCCGAGCCATGTTCGGTGCCGATGATCACCATGCCGCCGAACTGCGCGAGATCGC
>JAAYAO010000450.1 GCA_012719335.1 Propionibacterium sp.
CCGAACTCGTGGCTCATCACGATCCAGTACCCCATCGCCGAGCGGGCGTACCCGTTCGGGTCCTCGTCGGAATCGAGGCGCACGTAGATCGTCTCGTTGCCCGAACAGTAGAAGGCCGGGAAGTCCCGGGCCGCGACCACCCCGCAGGGGGTGTGCACGTCGGTGCTGAAGGTGGCAACCGCCGGCACGGTCAGGGTGAGACCGACCGATTCCAGCATCGGACGATGGGTGCCCACCAGACAGTCGACGATCTCGCGCAGGTGGTCGGCCAGTTCGGGGTTGGGCAACGGCGGGGCGGGTCGGGGTGTGTCGGGGCAATCGACCGCACCGGCCTCCCAGGAGACCCGGTACAGGGCACTGTCGGTGCGGGCCGGGCCGGATGCTGCGGGTGATTCGGTGTCGGGTGCCGGGGGGTCGGCCGGGGACGGGCCGCCCGAGGCGCCCGCCCCGGGCTCGGGTGCGGGCCCGGTCAGCGTGCCGACCCCGACCAGCAGGGCCACCACACCCAGCGCGACCGCGGCCAGCAGCGCCACCCTGGGCACCCAGCGCCGGCGCGTCCGGGTCGACCCCGCCTGCGTCGGGGCGGCGGGGTCGTGGTCGGGGTGGCCGGGAAAACGGGCCACTAGCTCACCCGGTCGTCCGGTGCGCTCCAGGTGTTGCACCGGGCGAACGCGTTCCACTCCATCAGGTAGCCCTCCTCGAACCAGGCCACCTGATTCTCACCGGAGGCGTAGCCGGGGCCGCCGTTGAAGCGGTAGAAGTTGCGCGTCGCATTCAGGTTGTCGTCGAAGCTCAGGCTGACCCGGGAGGCGCCCAGATACACCCCGGAGAAGCAGGTGGCCTGTGCCTCCAGGCGGCGGGACAGTTCCTCCTTCTCCTCCGCCGAGGCGCCGGCGATCAGTTCGCTGTACTCGGTGAAGATGCCGGTGACCGCCTGCAGGTGATGCCCGAACTCGTGGCTGGCCAGCACCCAATACCCCATGTTCGACCGGGCGTAACCGTCGGGATTCTCATCGGAGTCGTAGCGCACGTACAGGGTCTGGTCACCCGAGCAGTAGAAGGCCGGGTTGCCGTCGGAGATGGTGCCGCACGGGGTGGCTTGGGTGTCGGCGTAGGCCACCACCTTGGGGGCGGTCAGCTCGATACCCTCGGCGGCCAGGGCCGGCCGGTGCACCTCGGTGATGCAGTCCATCACTTCCTGCAGATGAGCGGCCAGTTCGTCGTCGGGCAGGGGCGGTTCGGGCAGTCGGGTGGGGGTGCAGGCCTGGGACCCGTTGGCCCACATCACGTTGTACAGCCGCGTTTCGTCCATCCCGGTGCCGGTGTACCCGGTGTCGGGTTTACCGGGGGTGAGCTCGGGTTGCCCCGGGGTGCGTTCGGTGGCCGTGGCGGTCGGCGACGGTGCGGCGGTGGTGGCCTCGCTGGTGGGTTTCGGTGGCGGTGGGGCCTGACTCGTCGGGGCCGCAGCGGTGGGCTCGGGGGAACCGGCCGGTTCGGCGGTGTCGGCTCCCCCGGCACGTCCGATCACCACCACCGCGCCGACCACCAGGGCCAGTACCAGCACGCCGGCGGCAACGAGCAACGGCCACCGGGGACGTCGTGGGGCCGGGCCCGGTGGGGGTCCGGCCGGCCGGGTGGGGGGACCGACGGGGTGGGTCATGGCATGCCTCGCTGTCTGACGGGTCGGGCTCAGTCTGCCAATTCCCGGTGTCGGAGGAGAACTCGACGGCTCATCCGCCGGACGGATCACGAAATCACTCGGCGGTGGGACGGCGATCCGGCCCGCCATCGGAGACAATGGACGCTATGAATCCTCGCCGACCGGTTCCAGATGCCCGGGTTCGGCTGCGGCAGCGTATCGGTGATGCCGAACGCAACGTCGCGGCCGAACAGTTGTCGACGCATTTCGCGGCCGGCCGGATCACCAACGAGGAGTTCGATCAGCGGCTGACCAAGGTGATGGCGGCCCGCACCACCGAGGATCTGTGGCGGCAACTGTCGGATCTGCCCACCCTGCGGCTGACCCCGAAACCGACCACGGTGATGCAGACCCCGGAACGGAAATGGGGCGGGGTCGACACCCTGGCGGTGATCGTGATCTTCCTGACCATGCTGACGGCCGGGCCGATGCTGTACATGTTCGCCGGCCCCGCCACCGCCTTCGGGGCCCTGATGATCGGCCTGTTGGGCGCGATCGGCGGCGCCGCGTTCACCCTGATCCTGACCCGGCACCATCAACGCGCGGTGGAACGCCGGTCCCGGCAGTTGCGCGAGTTGGGGCGCGGCGGCGGCCCCCGGGTGCTGCCCTGAGCCGAGAGCTCAGACCCGCTGGGTGACCGGTTCGTAGAGGGTGCTGCGCTGCACCACGGGCCGTCCGATCCCCTCCCCGATCTCCTCGAGTTCGGCGACGGTCTTGGCCGAGCCATGTTCGGAGCCGGCCATCCGCGAGATGGTCTCCTCCATCAGGGTGCCGCCCAGGTC
>JAAYAO010000009.1 GCA_012719335.1 Propionibacterium sp.
GCAGCGGCAGGTCCATCGGGTCGCCCGGCTCGGGCAGCCGGCCGAGTCGGCCGGGGTGGGCCAGGGCGTCGAGCAGAATCCGGAAGATGCGTTGGGCTTCGTCGGCGGTCAACTCGCGGGGTGGCACGGGCTTCTCCTCGGGGTGGGCGGCTACGGGGCGGGACGGAAGTCGTCGTCCAGCTCGCACACGATGCGGATCACGTCGATGCGGGTCCAGGCGCGGCTGGCCATCAGCGGTCGTCCGGTGCCGCCGTCGCGGGTACAGGAATCGACCACCCAGGTGCGTGAACCGCGCGGCAGCGCCAACCGGTCGTGCACCAGCGGCGGTGGCGGGTCGACGGTGGCCCGGAACCAGGCCCGCACCGGGTCGTGTCCCGACCCGCGCAGCAGTTCCTCGACCGATTCGATCACCGTCAACCCGACCTCGGGGTGCAGGATCACATCGGGGGCGAGCCACTCCTGCAGGAACATGGTCGGCTCGTCATCGACATAGGCCAACCGTTCCAGCCGCACCAGGGGGGTGCCCGGGGCGACGTTCAGGGTGTCGGCCAAGGGTTCGGGGGCGCTGTGGCTGCCGATCGCCACCACGAAGGTGCGCGCGGTACGTCCGGCCTCGGCGATGGTGGCGTGCAGGGACGGCTTGCGCGACCGCGAGATCACATAGTCGAGGCGTTCGTTGACGAAGGTGCCCGCCCCCTGCACCCGGCGCACCAGGTAGCGGGCCTCCAACTCGCGCAGTGCCGAGCGGGCCAGGGATCGGCTCACCTCGTAGCGGGCCATGATGTCGTGTTCGCTGGGCACCCGTTCACCGTGCCGCATCGACCGGACCCGTTCCTCCAGCACCGCGACCAGCTCGCGTCCGGAGGTCATCGGGCACCGCTGCTCAGTCGCACACCGGCACGCAACACCTCGGGCCGCACCGGGCGGGCGAACACCTCGGGCAACTCGGCCAACGGCACCGGATCACCGATCACCAGGTGCCAGGGCCAGTCGGTGTCGGCCAGGAAGCGCACCGCCTCGTCGAGGTGCGGGGGTTCGTAGTTGTGCACCCCGCGCACGGTGATCAGGCGGCGCACCACCTGTTCGGGGTCGACCTCGATGGTGCCGTGCGGTGCCACCGAACCGGCCAATACCAGTACCCCGCCGACGTCGAGGGCGGCCAGGCCGGCGCGCACCGAACTCGGGGCGCCGGAGAGCTCGAAGACCACATCGGCGAGGGCGCCGTCCGCGGTGGCCGCGGTGCTGGTGGCCCCGAACTGCTCGGCCAGGCCCCGCCGGGTCGGGTCGGGGTCGACCACCACGACCTCGGCGGCTCCCCCGGTGGCCGAGACGGCCGCGGCGTACAGGCCCAACATGCCGGCCCCGATGATCAGCACCCGTTGCCCACCGATCGGGGTGATGTCGGTGGCGGCCTGCCGGCAGGCCATCACGGTGGCCGCGGCGCACGCGGCGGTGGCGGCCGGCAGATCGTCGACCGAGGCCGGGACGGGGGCGATCGCCAGCCCGGGTGGCAGCACCACGTGGCTGGCGTATCCGCCCGACAGGGGCCAGCCGGAATCGAGTGCCTCGTGGCCGGTCTTGCGCAGGTTGCGACATTTGGCGCTCAGCCCGGCCCGGCAACGGTCGCATCGTTGCGGCCCGGCGCAGGCGGCGATCACCGACCAGATCACCCGGTCGCCGACCTGAAGTTCGGTGCCGGTGACCCCGAGCCGGCCCGGTGGCACCCGCACCAGGCGGCCGACCGCCTCGTGCCCGAGCACCGAGGGGCAGGCGCCGGGGCGTCGTCCCTCGACCGTGTGCCGATCCGAGCCGCAGACGGTGGCGAAGTCGACCTGCACCACCGCGTCCCCCTCCTCGGGGGTCAGTGGCAGGTCGGTGATGTCGAAGTCGGCGGTTGCCTCGGGGCCGACGCCGCGCCACACCAGGGCGGTGGCGTGCGTCGGCAGGTCCGCGAGCACGGGGCTGTTCACCCCTGCAGGATGGCCGGCAGGTCGGCGAAGGACGCGATCAGGTAGTCGGGCCGTTCGGCCTGCAGGGCGGCGCGGCCCACCTCCCCGGTGAGCACCCCGACGGCCAGCACCCCGGCGTTGCGGGCGGCCCGCAGGTCGGCGAGGGTGTCCCCGACCGCGGCGACCTTGCGCACGTCGGTCACCCCGACGGCTTCCATCGCGTGGTGGATCAGGTAGGGGGCGGGACGTCCGGCGGCGACGGTGTCGGCGGGCACCAGTCCGTCCAGATCACGACCCACCCGCCAACCGGCCGCCTCGACGACCAGTTCGGCGATCTCGGTGGCGAAACCGGTGGTCAGCACCACCTTCACCCCGGAGGCGCGCAGTGCCGCGATCGCGTCCGACACGCCCGGGAACGGGATTGGTGGTTCGTCACGGTAGGCCTCGCGCAGATTCTGCCGGAACCAGTCGTAGGCCTCGTCGATCAATGCCTCATCGGCGTCGACCCCACCCAGCTTCAGCAGGTTGGTGATCGCGGTGCGCTTCTCGGTGCCCATCCAGTTGGCGAAGACCTCGTCGCTCACCTCGGCCCCGCGGTCGGTGACCGCCCGGCGCAACACGCGGTACACGTGGCCGCGCTCATCGACGGTGGTACCGGCCACATCGGAGGCGACAAGTTCGTACATGGCTCGACCCTAGAGGGCGATGGGTGACCGGAAAGCCCTACTGCGGCAACGAACCGGTTACACGAAGATGAATCCCCGGACAGCCGGTGTCGGCCGCACCCCACCCGAGCCCCGGGCGCGAGACGATCGCGACCATGAACGACGCACGCAGTGATCTGGTCATCGTGGGAGGCGGCATCATCGGCCTGGCCCATGCCTTCGAAGCGGTCCGCCGCGGCCTGCGGGTGCAGGTGATCGAACGTGATCGCCGACCGGTGGGGGCCTCGGTGCGCAACTTCGGCCACGCCTGCATCACCGCACAGAGCGGCCCGCTGGCCGATCTGGCGATGCGCTCGCGGGTCGGCTGGTTGCGGGCCGCGGTCGAGGCCGGGTTCTGGGCCCGCGAGGCCGGCTGCCTGGTGGTCGGCCGCAGCGAGGCGGAGATGGCGGTGCTGGAGGCTTTCCGGGGCGATCGCGGCCCCGAGGACGTCCAGGTGCTGAGCGCCGAGCAGGTGCGCGACCAGTTGCGGGGAGCATCGACCGAACCCGATGCGCGGATCATCGGCGGCGCCTTCCTGCCGCTGGATCTGCGGGTCGACCCACGCACCGCTGCGCCGATGCTGGCCGACTGGCTGGCCGCACACCCGCTGGTCGATCTGCATTGGGGCACCAACGCGCACAGCATCGATTCGGGTCTGGTGCACACCAACCGCGGCACGGTGCGCGGCCAACACGTGCTGGTGTGTGTCGGCCACGATCTGGATCGGTTGCACCCGGCCGATGCCGAACGTCACCAGGTCCGCCGATGCACCCTGCAGATGGCGCTGGTCGACCAGCCCGACGGTTACCAGCTCGACGCGGCGGTACTGACCGGCACCTCGATGCTGCGCTACGAGGCGATGGCGCGCACCGCCCCGGCCGCCGAACTGCGCGCCGAGCTGACCGCGGCCGACCCCGAGCTGATGGACATGGACCCGAACGTGATGTTCACCCGCCGGCCCGACGGCACGATGATCATCGGTGATTCGCACCACTACGACCCGACCGCCGACCCGTTCCTGGACGAGCGCATCTCCGAACGGCTGTTGGCCGAGGTGGCCGCCATCACCGGTGCCGACCGGTGGCGGGTGCGGCAGCGCTGGCAGGGGGTGTACGCCCACTCCCCGCTGACCGACCTGTTGGTCACCACGCCGGCACCGGGGGTGACCACGGTGACGGTCACCTCCGGCATCGGGATGACCCTGTCCTTCGGCATCGCCGCGCGCACGCTCGACCGCCTCTGACTCCTCGGGGCGGCTCGGTAGAGTGGACGGTTCACCCCGTGAGAGGAGCGTCCATGACCGATCCGACCACCGAACGCTTCACCGACATCGTCGATGAAGTCACCCCCGACACCCTCAAGAAGCTCGCCGAACTGCAATCCCCGGTGGTGTCGCTGATGATGCCGACCCACCGCGATCGCACCGACACCCGGCACGATTCGCTGCTGTTGCGCAGCCTGACCGACCGGGCCGCCGAGCAGCTGCGCGAGCAGGGCACCGACGCCGACACCGTCCTGGCCCCGGTGACCCGACTGATCGACGACGGTGGCTTCTGGCGCCGCCAGGCCGATGGGTTGGCGATCTTCGCCGACGCCGAACAGCATCATGTCTTCCGGGTGCCCCGCACCCTCCCCCAGGTGGCCCGGGTGGGCGATGCCCCGCTGCTGTGGCCGCTGTTCCGGGTCGCCTCCGGTGATGAGGCCTTCCACGTGTTGGCCTTCAGCCAGAACAGTGTGCGGTTGTTCGAGGCGAACCGGGATTCGATCCGCGAACTCGAGTTGACCTCGGCGCCCTCGTCGATGGACGAGATGGAGCGCGCCGGCACCAAGGAGCCCGAACTGCAGCACCAGGCCGCACCCCGCGGCACCGGTGCCGTGCACGGCCACGGTGGGGCCGACACCGCCGAAGTGGCGCTGTCGAAGTTCGTGGCCGAGGTGGCCGCCGGGGTGCGCGCCCAACTCGGCGGCGACAACCGGCACCCGCTGGTGCTGGCCGCGGTCGCCGAGCACCTGCCGGCCCTGCAGGCCACCGGGCAGTTGCCGACTCTGGTCGACGATCCGATCGCCGGTAACCCCGACCATCTGCGGCCCGACGAGTTGTTGCAGGCGGCCTGGCCGGTGGTGCGGGGGCCGATCGACCGGCAGCGGGCCGAGTTGGCCGAACGCTTCGGCGCGGCCCACGGCACCGGCTCGGCGGTGACCGACCCGGCCGAGTTGCGCCGGGCCGCCGAGGAGGGACGGATCGCGACCCTGTTGGCCCCGGTGGACGCCACCGCGGTGCAGCAGGCACCCGAGGGCGATCTCGATCTCGCGGTGGTCGCCGCCCTGCGCACCGGCGCGGAGGTTGCGGTCACCGAGTTGCCCGAGAACGTCGCCCTCGCGGCGCTGTTGCGCTTCTGAGTCGCGACGCCCCGGTCGTGCGCCGGGCTACTTGACGGCCCGGCGCACCCAGATCGACAGGGCTTCGACGGCGAGCACCACGACCAGAATCAGCAACACGATGGTGCTGACCACGTCGTACTGCATCACCCGGGAGGCGTTCATCAGCAGGTAGCCGATACCACCGGCACCGACGATGCCCAGCAGGGTCGCGGAGCGGATGTTGACGTCCAGCAGGTACATGATGTGCGCCACGAAGGCCGGCAGGGCCTGACGCACGGTCACCCCGAAGAAGACCTGCACCCGGGTGGCGCCGTTGGCGCGCACCGCGTCCTGGACGTCCACGTCGGTCTCCTCGAGGGAGTCGGCTATCAGCTTGCTGAGCAGCCCGACCGCGCCGATCGACAGAGCCAGGGTGCCGGCCACGCCGCCGAGCCCGGTGATCACCACGAAGATGATCGCCAGGATCAGTTCGGGCATGCCGCGCACCATCACGATCAGCACCCGGAAGAAGTTGTGCACCGCCGGGTTCGGCACCACATTGCGGGCGGCCAGCACACCGATCGGCAGAGCCAGGATCGAACCGAGCAGGGTGGCCGCCAAGGCGATCTGCACCGTGATCAGCATCTGCTGCAGCAAGCTGGGCAACAGGTCACCGTCGGTGTTGGGCGGCAGGAACAGGCCGATGGTGTGCGGGATGTTCCAGACGCCCTGGGCGATGGTGCCCCAGTGCAGATCGGAGCCCACGAAGGAGCCGAGCACGATCAGGGTGATCACCGCGATGGACAGGAAACGGGAGATCCGCTCCGGCGTCCACGGCGGGGTGAGGCGCGGTTCGGTCTGCGCGGCCCGTCCGCCGCTGACCCAGCCGCCCGACACCTTGTCGGCCCAGGTCTTGGGGGTCTTGCTGTCCTTGCCGGCGAGCAGCCGGGCCCGGATCGCGCCGGAGATCAGTTCGATCACGATGCACAGCACCAGCACGGTCAACGCCAGTGCCATACCGCGCTGGTAGTTCAGCGACCGCAAGGATTCGGAGATCGCCTTGCCGATACCGCCGACACCGACGTAGCCGAGGATCACCGAGGTGCGCAGGTTGATGTCGAAGCGGTGCAGGGCGGTGGCGATGAGCTGCGGCATCAGTTGCGGCATGATGCCGGAGGTGATCCGCTGCCAGCGGGTGCCGCCGGCCGCCCGGATCGCCTCCTGGGGGCCGTTGTCGAGCGATTCGATCGCGTCGGCGTACAGCTTGGCGACCATCCCGATCGAGTGCAGGCCCATCGCCAGAATGCCCGGCAGGGCGCCCAACCCGAAGATTCGCAGGAAGACGATGGCCAGGATCAGGTCGGGCACGGCCCGGGCGATCACGACCACGGTGCGCGAGGCGTTCCGGGCCAGGTTCGAGGTGGTGGTGTTGGACGCCGCCCACAGCGCGATCGGCACCGACAGCACCACCGACAGGCCGGTGGCCAGGGTGACGATGGCCAGGGTTTCCAGCACCATCAGCAGCAGATCGAGGGGCTCCGGGAAGTCCAGCGGGAACATCCGGGCGATGAAGTTCTGCGCATTCTCGATCGAGTCGATGATGCTGGCGATGTTGATCCGCAGGTCGATCACCGACCAGACGGAGGCTGCGAACAGCGCGATCAACACCACCCACACCGCGACGGTGTTGAACGAGGGCGGGGGACGCTTCGGCAGCTCGTGCTGGTGTTGCGGAGCCTGCCGTTCGAGGGTGCCGGTGGCCATGATCGACCTCAGCCGGCCACGGGGGCCGCGTCGTTGGCGTCGTCGGTGTCGAACTCGTCGACATCGACCGAGGACACCGCGTCATAAAT
This sequence comes from Propionibacterium sp., assembly GCA_012719335.1. Lineage (GTDB taxonomy): Bacteria > Actinomycetota > Actinomycetes > Propionibacteriales > Propionibacteriaceae > JAAYAO01. The sequence goes on from JAAYAO010000009.1 coordinate 6,869, forward strand.
GGTCAGCGCCTGGTCGCTGGTCATGCCCTCGACATGGCTGTCGAGCACCTTGCGGCCCGACTGCAGACCGATGATCCGGTCGGCGAAGTCCATCGCCAACTGCACCTGGTGCAGGCTGCAGACCACGGTGAGGTTGTCCTCCCGGCTGATCTGCTTGATCAGATCGATCACCTTGGCGCTGGAGACCGGGTCCAGCGAGGCGACCGGCTCGTCGGCGAGCAGCACCTCGGGACGCTGGATCAGCGCCCGGGCGATCGCCACCCGCTGCTGCTGACCACCGGAGAGGGTGTCGGCCCGCTGGAAGGCCCGGTCGGCCAGGCCGACGCGTTCGAGCTGTTCCATGGCGTCGCGGCGGATGTCCTTGGGGTACGTCATCAGCGACAGGCGGGGGCCGCGCATGCTGCCCAACCGCCCGGTGCAGACGTTCTCCAGCACCGACATCGGCCCC
>JAAYAO010000451.1 GCA_012719335.1 Propionibacterium sp.
GAACAGGGCGGTCCTGGGGTCCCCGAGCCAGTCCGGTCCGTCGATGCCGATCTTGGCGAGCAGCACGTTGATGAGGCCGTTCGGCTGGTACATGAACATCCAGAGCATGGACACGACGACCATGGAGGTGACCACGGGCAGGAAGTACACGGTGCGGAAGAAGTTGACCCCGCGCACCTTGGCGTTGATCAGCAGTGCGAGCCCGAGTGCGATGGCGGACTGCACGGGAACGATGACCAGCGCGAATACCACCGTGTTCTGCAGGGAGCGCCAGAAGGTGGGGCTGGAGAACAGGCGGGTGAAGTTGTCCAGCCCGATGAAGCGCGCCGGCTCGGGAGAGATCAGTCGGGCGTTGGTGAAGGCCAGCCCGAAGGTCAGGATGATGGGGATGATCAGGAAGGTGACCATGAGGATGATGGCCGGGACGAGCATCAGCCAGGCGACGGTCACGGGTTGGTGGCCGAGCGTGGTTCGAGACCTCGGGTTCCGGGCGGCGGCCCGGTCGGGCGTCACTGCAGGTGGCATGGGGAGTTCCTCCTCGAGGATGGGTGGCGCCGCATGTGCGCCGCCACCCTCCGTTCGTCACTCGAAGTAGTTGTTGGACTGCTGGTTGGCGTCGATGTTCAGGACCGCCTGGTCCAAGGCCTGCTGGGGGTCAGCGCCGTTGACGATGTCCTGGGCGGCCTTGGTGAACTCGGTCGCGATGAAGGGGTAGCCGGGGGTCTCCGGCCTCACGACTGCGAACTCCTTGGCGAACTGGCGGAAGATGTCGTTCTCGCCGCCCGGCTTGAAGGCCTCCACCTGGTTGGCAGCCGCGTCAGTGGCCGGGATGTTGCGTGTGGCCTCGGCCACCGAGGCGACGTACTTGTCCTGGGCGGCGAACTTCATGTACTCCATCGCTCCCTCCGGCGCCGAGCAGCTGGAGGACATGGCCCACTGCCACGAACCGCCGCCGATCTTGGGACCGTGGCCCAGGTCCGGCGGGGGCAGGACGACCAGGTCGTCGCCGAAGGCCGCGCGGGCGTCCTTGGCCGACCACGAGCCGTTGTAGAGGATGGCCGACTGGCCGTTGACGAAGTCCTTGGTGGAGTCTGCGCCGCTCTTGGCCGCGACCCACTCGTTGGTGACCAGGCTACGGAACCACGTGGCCCACGCCACCGCCTCGGGCCCGTTGAGGACGCCGTCGGCGGACTTGAAGTCGGTGCGGTCGATCAGATCACCGCCGAAGCTCTGCAGCATGGGCGAGTAGGCGTACGGCCACCACTCGCCGGTCGAGCCCGTGGCGATGTCGAGGGGGTAGGCGTACTCGCCGGAGTCCTTCAGCTTCTTCAGGGCACCGTCGAACTCGGCCTGGGTCCACGGCTGGTCGACGGTCGGGATCCGGATGCCGTGCTTCTCCAGGACGGACTTGCGGGAGAACATCGCCAGGGCCACGTCGTAGTAGCCGTAGGAGTAGTTCTGGTCCTTGTACTTGCCGACCGTGGAGGGCAGGAACTTGCCGAGGGTGTCATCGAGCCCCTCGAGGGGAGCGAGGTAGCCGGCCCACGCCCAGTTGGGCACGTTGGGGCCATCGGTGTCGAGGATGCAGGGGAGCTTCTTGGAGGCAGCGGCAGCCACCACCGACTGGTTGTAGGAGTCCTGAGGGAACGCCTGGATGTTGACCTTGTACTTCGTCTGGCTGGCGTTGAAGTCGTCCACGATGGCGGTGATGGCCCCGAGCTCCTCCTCGTTGCCAGCGTTGTGGGTCCACATCGCCAGCTCCGTGGTGCCGTTGGCCGACGTGCCCTGATTGGTGGTGCTGGAACCGCCCTTGGCGCAGGCGCCGAGCGAAACCGAGAGCGCGGCCGCGACGCCCGCAGCGGCCACCTTCTTGATGATGCCTGTGGTCACGATGATCCTCCGAAAGTCCTCGCCGCCGCAGCCTTTGCGTCGGCGCTAAAAGGATTTAGCACTCAGAAGGTAACACGTCCCGTGCCGACGGTCAACGGGTTGGCTAAATCCTTTCGACAGGGCACGATGGGCATCGGTGGGGCACGCGCGCCTTGCCGGGACGAGAGGGTCGGGATGGGAAAGCGTGCAACGTTGGCCGACGTGGCCGAGCGGGCTGGAATGTCCGTCACGGCCGTCAGCCTCGTGCTGAACAACCGCGAGGGCTCCCGACTCTCTGCAGACGCTCAGGAACGCATTCGGGCGGCCGCCCGCGAACTCGACTACCGGCCCAACCCCGCAGCCCGAAGCCTTCGTGTGGGCAAGACCCGCACCGTGGGGTTCATCTCCGACGATGTGACCGTCACCCGCTACGCATCGGCCATGATCCGCGGCGCCCTGGATGGCGCGGAGGCCCGCGACCACACCGTCCTGATGGCGGAGGCGGGCAACGATCCAAAGCGCATCAACCGGGCCGTCCGCGCC
>JAAYAO010000452.1 GCA_012719335.1 Propionibacterium sp.
ACGGCATCCGCAAGCAGGCCCGGCTGGTGCTGTTCCCGACCTTCGACGCCGAGATGGTGGTGAAGGCGGCGAAGAAGAACCCGCCCACCGTCTACTGCGCCGTCCCGCCGATCTACCGCAAGACCGCCGAGGTCGCCCGCGAGAAGGGTGTCGACCTGAGTGCGGCGAAGTACTGCATCTCCGGGGCGATGGCGCTGACCGACGACATCGTGGAGGAATGGGAGGCCCTCTCCGGGGGGCTGCTGGTCGAGGGCTACGGCATGACCGAGTCGTCCCCGGTGGCATTGGGCAACCCCTTCTGGCCGACCCGGCGCACCGGCACGATCGGGGTGCCGTTCCCGTCCACCCTGATGCGGGTGGTCGACCCCGACGACCCGACCCGCGAGGTCGAGCAGGGCGAGCCCGGCGAACTGCTGATCAAGGGCCCCCAGGTGTTCCAGGGGTACTGGGAGGACGACGACGCCACCGCTGCCACCCTGCTGGACGGTGAATGGCTGCGCACCGGTGATCTGGTCACCGTCGACGAGGACGGCTTCGTCACGATCATCGACCGGGTCAAGGAGGTGGTGATCACCGGCGGGTTCAACGTCTCACCCAGCGAGGTCGAGGAGGTGCTGCGCAAGCACACCGCGATCACCGACGCCGCAGTGGTCGGCCGGATCACCGCCGACGGGGAGAAGGTCGTCGCCGCCCTGGAGCTGGTCGAGGGCCACACCGGCGTCGACACCGAAGAACTGCGAATCTTCTGCAAGCAGGACTTGGCCGCCTACAAGGTGCCCCGCGAGTTCGTCGTGGTGGACGAGCTGCCGCGCTCGATGCTGGGCAAGGTGCTGCGCAAACAGGTGCGCGACCAGCACTTCTCCTGAGGTGTGTCGGGGCTTCGGTTGAAGCCCACCGGTTACAGGCGTCGGATGCGGAGGTCTCCGAGGTCGGCCCCATCTCATCGCTGGTGCGCGAGTTGACCGGTGGGTTGCGGGCGTCGGTTGCGGAGGCCCTGAGGTTGGCCCCATCTGATCGTTGGTGGGTTGAGTTCGGCCGGTGGGTTACGGGCGTCGGTTGAGGAGGCCCGCAGGGCCGTCTCGAAACCAGCCCGTTTCGGTTGCTGGTTTCACTTCGACGGGGCTCAGTACAAGCGACAGGCTCAACCGACGCAACCGGGCGCAACCGACGCGACCGGGCTCAATCGGCGTCGGGCAGGAGGCGGTCGATCGTGGCGAGGGCTTCGTCCAGATCGTCGCCGCGGCCGACGGCCAAGCCGATCAGGTAGGTGGTGACCGGGGCCATCGGACGGAGTTTGCGGCGGGCCACCTCGGCGGCGATGTCCAGGATGGGTTCGATCGCGTCGGCCGAATCCGGCAGGTCGAGGGCGGCGGTCACCTCACTGACGTACTCGAGCCATGCTCCGCGGTCCTCGTCCTTGTTCGCCATGGTGAGCTCCTTCGTCGGGGGATCCCGGCCAGCGTAGTCACCCGCGGACGCTTCGGTCAGGGGTTTCCCGTTTCTCTTTCGGCTCGGCTGCGCCGCAACAACTCGGCGGCCTTGGGCGGCAGGTGCACCCCGAAGGGGTCGCCGGCTCGTTGGGCGCAGGCGGGGCACAGCTCACCGGGCCCGGCGAAACGGTCCCGGCAGCGCCGGCAGACTGTGGTGGCGACCACGGCCAGATCCGACACCGCCAGATGGGTCACGGTGTGCCAGTCGGGATGCCCCCGACTGCTCAACGCCGACTCCGGGCACCATTCGATGCACACCCCGTGCCCGACACAGGCCGACAGGTCGTGCCGCAGAATCCGGGTGTCCGCCCCGACCAACTCCAGGGCCCCGGACGGGCACGACTTCACGCACACCCCGCAGGCGGTGCACCCCTCGGCCCGCAACACCAGCGCCGCGGGCCGGGTGCCGTCGGCGTCCGGGGTGGCCACCCCCAGGGCACGCAGGGAGTCGACCAACCGGGCGTGGTCGTCATCGACGGCATCGTGCTCGGGCACGTCCGGCCCGGCATGGCCGAGCCCGAACAACCCGCGCCGGTCGATCGGCGGGTGACGCACCTCGGCCAGCACCCTGCCGCGGGAACTCGACCCGGCCGGTGTGACCAGGTCACGCAGCGGCCCCGGCAGGCCCTCCCGCCAGCCGTCGACGGACTCGGGAGCACCACATGCACACGGCGCCACGGTGACTCGCCCGGCCACCCGGGCGAGGTCGGCGACCCGGTAGGCCGGCAGGGTCGACACGCATCGGGGCAGCACCACCAGCGGCTCGCTGCGGGTGCCGCCGCGGTCGGTGCCGGGGCAGGCCAGGCGCACCGAGGTGGGCTCGTGGCGGGCCAGCCAGCGCAATACCTGCAGGTGGTGCCAGTCGAGATCGTGGTCATCGGGGGAGTCGGGGGGGTCGTCGTGACCGTCCGGGGTCATCGCTCCTCCTCGCCTCGAATCCTCATCCGTACAGCAATCCTTTAACTACACTTCCTAGTACCACGCAGTGTAGTATGGCGAATGGCCGTTGTTTCGTCCCGCATGTTTTTGCGGATGGTGGCCGTGAGGGGGATCGATGACAGCGTTGATCGACACACTGGCGGCGTCACAGTTGCCACGACGACGGTTCTTGCAATGGGGTGCCGCGGTCGGCGGCGCCGTCGGCGCGATGGGTCTGGGCGGCTGCGGATTGCAATCGTCGGAAACCACCGCCGGGCCCGGCGACACCCCGGGCGCCGACGACGTCCACGTGTGGAGTTCGTGCACGGTGAACTGCGGCTCCCGCTGCCCGCTGCGCCTGGTGGTGCGCGACGGGACGATCGTCCGGGTCGACCCCGACAACACCGGTGACAACGAGATCGGCTCCCAGCAGATCCGCGCCTGCGTCCGGGGCCGCTCGATCCGGCAACGCATCTACTCCGCCGAACGGCTCAAGACCCCGCTGAAGCGGGTCGGCAAGCGCGGTGAGGACAAATGGGAGGAGATCTCCTGGGACGAGGCGATGCAGACCATCGCCGACAAACTCACCGAGCTGATCGCCGAGTACGGCAACGAGTCCATCTACCTGCAGTACGGCACCGGCGTGATCGGGGCCACCGTGGCCACCAGTTGGTCGCCCCGGGCCACCGCGATCGCCCGGCTGATGAACTGCATCGGCGGCTTCCTCGACCAGTACAACGACTACTCGGCCGGCAACATCGAAACCGCCGTCGACTTCCACTACGGCTACTTCCACGGCTCGAACAGCAACGACGACACCCGCAACTCCAAGCTCGTGGTGATGTTCGGCAACAACCCGCACGAAACCCGGATGAGCGGTGGCGGCGAGGTGTTCATCACCCAGCAGGCCAAGAAGCAATCCACCCACAAGGTGATCGTGATCGACCCGCGGTACTCCGAGACCGCGATGAACCTGGCCGACGAATGGGTGCCGATCCGGCCGGGCACCGATGCCGCGCTGGTCGCCGGCATGGCGCACGTGATGATCACCGAGAACCTGCACGACCAGGCGTTCCTGGACAAGTACTGCTCCGGGTTCGACGAGGAGCACCTGCCCGAATCGGCGCCGGAGAACTCGTCCTACAAGTCCTACATCCTCGGCCTGGGTGAGGACGGCATCGAGAAGACCCCGCAGTGGGCTGCGACGATCACCGGTTTGCCGGCCGACACGATCACCC
>JAAYAO010000453.1 GCA_012719335.1 Propionibacterium sp.
TGGAGGCCGTGCCTGTCTCCGACCGGCCGTGCACGCTGCTCGGCACCCCCGGCATCGGGGCCCGGGGCACGGTCGGATCACGGTTGATCCTCGACCTGGAGAACCGAGACCCGATCGACCCGGGCCCGCCCGTAGCGGTGACCCTGGAACCGGGGGCCGAGGCGTGGACGAATATCGAATGGACCGGGGCGCTGGCCGGGCGCGGACAGGAACACGTCCGGCTGCTGGTGGTGCAACTGGCCCCCGACGACCCACCTGTGGCGTTCTTCCCACCGGGGGAGAACGGCGGTAACCCACCCAACAAGGACCTCCAGGTCGCCGACCGCTACCCCTGGGAGGACGGCGGCATCATCGATCTCACCGCCGGCACCACGGTGCGGATCGGCCCCTGGCGCGGTGAGCCCTGATGGCCCGCGTCGATTTGGTGCCGCCGGGGCCGATGCCCTAGAGTGGGCGACTGCCGAAGACCGCCGGTGATGAGATCCCAGCCGATCTCGTCCCAAGACCCGAACGGGTGCCTGCGCAGGTTGTGTAACACGGATCGGGTGACGAAAGTTGCTCCCAGCCCTGTGCGCTCCTGCGCCGGGGCTTTTTTCGTGTCGGGCGATCTCGGTGCAACCCGAAAGAAATGGGAAGGAGAACCATGGCGAGGCCGGACAAGGCAGCAACCGTCGCCGAGTTGAAGGAGCAATTCGTCAACTCGGACGCGGCCGTGCTGACCGAGTACCGCGGACTCACCGTGGCGGAGCTCAAGGAGCTGCGCCGCAACCTCGGTGAGGACGCCACCTACGCCGTGGCAAAGAACACGCTGACCAAGATCGCCGCCGCCGAGGCGGGGATCGAGGGTCTCGACGAGATGTTCGTCGGCCCGACGGCCATTGCCTTCATCAAGGGCGATGTGGCCGCCGTTGCCAAGAACCTGCGCAACTTTGCCAAGGCCAACCCGTTCCTGGTGCTCAAGGGCGGTGTCATGGAGGGTCGTACCCTCGACGCCGACGCGGTCAAGAAGTTGGCCGATCTCGAGTCGCGCGAGGTTCTGCTCGCGAAGCTCGCCGGTGGCATGCAGTCCGCACTGCAGGGCGCCGTCTCGCTGTTCGCTGCACCGCTCGCCCAGGCCGCCCGTGGCCTGGGGGCGCTGGAGGCCGCGGCCAACGAGAACCCCTCGCTCATCGCCGGGGCTGGTGCCCCTGCGGCCGAGCAGGCCCAGGAACCGACCCCCGAGGCCGAAGAATCGGCCCCCGAGGCAGCCGATGCTGCCGCGGACACCGAGTGAACAAGAACGTTAGAAAGGACGCCTGACATGGCGAAGCTGAGCACCGACGAGTTGCTTGACGCATTCAAGGAAATGACCCTGATCGAGCTCTCCGAGTTCGTGAAGCTGTTCGAGGACACCTTCGATGTCACCGCCGCCGCACCCGTGGCGGTTGCCGCTGCGGCACCGGGCGCCGCTGGTGGCGCCGCCGAGGAGCAGGACGAGTTCGACGTCATCCTGGCCGCCGCTGGCGACAAGAA
>JAAYAO010000054.1 GCA_012719335.1 Propionibacterium sp.
TGGCACGTCCACCAGCACCACCAGCGGCACCACGAAGGCGTCACACATCCGCACGAAGCGGGCGGCCTTCTCCGCGCTCAGCGAGTCGAGGCAGCCACCGAGCCGCAGCGGGTTGTTCGCGATCACCCCGACGGTGCGACCACCCAGCCGGCCCAGCGCGATCACGATGTTCGGCGCCCACCGGGCGTGCAGTTCGACCATCGTGCCCTCGTCCAGCACCCCGTCGATCACCGGGTGCACGTCGTAGGCGCGCTTGGGGGATTCGGGCAGCAGCTTGGCCAGGTCCTGATCGGTGACCTCGCCGACGGTGCCCTGATCGGCCAGCAGGGTGATCAGGGTGCGGCCGCGGGCCAGCGCGTCGGCCTCGTCGTCGGCGACGATGTGCACCACGCCGGAGCGCCGGCCGTGGGTGTCGGGCCCGCCGAGGCGCACCATGTCGACGTCCTCACCGGTCACCGAACGCACCACGTCGGGGCCGGTGACGAAGATCCGGCCCTCGGGGGCCAGGATCACCAGGTCGGTCAACGCCGGACCGTAGGCGGCACCACCGGCGGCCGCCCCCAGCACGATCGACAACTGCGGCACCTTGCCCGAAGCCTGGGTCATCGCGTGGAAGATCTTGCCCACCCCGTCCAGGGAGAGCACCCCCTCGGCCAGCCGCGCCCCACCCGAATGCCAGATGCCGATGATCGGCACCTGGTCGGCGATCGCCCGCTGGTAGGCGTCCACCACCACCTGGCAGCCGTCCATGCCCATCGCGCCACCCATCACGGTGGCGTCGGAGCAGAACGACACGGCCTTCGCCCCGTTGATCGTGCCGATCGCGGCGAGCATCCCGGACCCGTCATCGGGGGAGATCAGCTCGACCGATCCCTCGTCGAAGAGGGCGGCCAACCGCAGGTTCGGGTTGCGCGGGTCGGTTTCGCGGGGCGGCTTGGTGGCGGTGGGGGCAGTCATTCAGTTCTCCCGGGAGTCGTGGGCGTTGGAAATGGCGACCGCGACGTTGTGTCCGCCGAATCCGAAGGAGTTGTTGATCGCAGCCAGATCACCGTCGGGCAACTCGCGCACCTCGGTGGCGATGTCGATACCCAGATCGGCCTCGGGGTTCTCCAGGTTGATCGTCGGCGGCACCTTGCGGTGGTGCAGGGCCAACACGGTGGCCAGCGACTCCATCGCCCCGGCCGCACCCAACAGGTGGCCGGTCATCGACTTGGTGCCGTTGACGATGGCGGTGGTGTCCTGACCCAGGGCACTGCGAATCGATCCGGCCTCGGTGACGTCACCGGCCGGGGTGGAGGTGGCGTGCGCGTTGACGTGCTTGATGTCGCGGGCATCGAGCCCCGAATCCTGCAACGCCTTCACCATCGCCTTGGCCTGGCCGCTGCCCAGGGGTTCGGGCTGCACCATGTCGTGGGAGTCGGCGGTGATGCCGGCTCCGGCCAGGGTGCCCCAGATCTTCGCGCCACGGGCCTGGGCGTGTTCCAGGGATTCGAGCACCATGATCGCGGCGCCCTCACCGAGCACGAAGCCGTCCCGGTCGACATCCCAGGGACGGGAGGCGCGCTCGGGTTCGTCATTGCGTCGGCTCAGGGCCTGCATCTGGGCGAAGGCGGCCAGCGGCAGCGGGTGCACCACACCCTCGGTGCCGCCGACCACGACCACGTCGGCGCGGTGCAGCCGGATCAGGTCCAGCCCCTGGGCGATCGCCTCGTTGCTGGACGCGCAGGCCGACACCGGGGCATGCACCCCGGCCTTGGCGCCGATCTTCAGACCGACATTGGCCGCGGCGGCGTTGGCCATCAGCATCGGGATCGCCAGCGGCGACACCCGCCGCACACCCTTCTGCTGCAACACGTCCCAGTTGCCGATCAAGGTCTGCAGGCCACCGATTCCGGTGCCGATGCGGACCGCGAGCCGGTCGTGGTCGAGTTCAACATCATGCAGACCGGCGTCGGTCCAGGCTTCGGCCGCGGCGACCACACCCAACTGGGAGGCCCGATCGAGCCGACGGGCAACCACCCGGTCGAGCACCTCGGTGGGATCGACCGCCACCTCGGCGGCGATCCGGGAGGGCAGCTCGGCGGCCCAGTCCTGGGCCAACAGGCGCACCCCGCTGGTGCCGGCCAGCAGGCCCTGCCAGGTGGTGGGCACATCGCCGCCGAGCGGGGTGGTGGCACCCAGACCGGTGATGACCACGGTTCGCAACGTCATTGATCTCTCCTGCTGTGGGACGTGATGGTGCCCCGCCGCACACGGTGGCCGGCGGGGCGTCGACAACCTCAGGCGGAGGCGCGCTCGATGTAGGCGACGGCGTCACCCACGGTCTTGAGGTTCTTGGCTTCCTCGTCGGGGATGGACACGCCGAACTTGTCCTCGGCGGCGTAGATGATCTCGACCATCGACAGCGAGTCGACGTCCAGGTCGTCGGTGAAGCTCTTGTCGAGCTGGATGTCGTCCTGCGGCAGCCCGACAACTTCGTTGACGATGTCGGCCAGGTCGGCGCGGATCTCTTCGGTGGTGGCCATGGGGTTTCTCCTTCGGTGTGTTTGGGTGGAGTCTTGCGGGTGAATCAGGGAAGCACGATGACCTGGCCGGCGTACACCAGCCCGGCACCGAAGCCGATGATCAAACAGGTTTGCCCGGTGTGCACGGCGTCGTCGTCGTACAGGGCGTCGATCGCCGCCGGGATGGAAGCGGCCGAGGTGTTGCCACACTTGGCGATGTTCTGCGAAATCAGCGTGCGATCGGTCAGCCCCATCGAACGCTTCATCGCGTCGGTGATCCGGCCGTTGGCCTGGTGGGGCACGAACACGTCCAGCTCGTCGGCGGTGATCCCGGCCTTCTCGAGGGCCTCACCGGCCTTCTTTGACAGCTCGAAGGCGGCCCACTTGAACACCGGGTTGCCGTCCATCACGAAGGTCGGGTGGACGCCCGACTTCAGCGCGTCGCCCCATTCCTCCGACTGAACGATCAGGTGCCCGCGTTCGGCGTCCGAACCCCACACCACCGGGCCGATGCCGGGGGTGTCGCTCGGCCCGACCACGGCCGCACCGGCCCCGTCGGCGAAGATGAAGGCGGTGGAGCGGTCACCCTGGTTGGTCAGGTCGCTGAGTCGTTCCACCCCGATCGCTAGGACGTGGGTGGCGGCCCCGCTGCGCACCAGGGCGTCGGCTTGGGCGATCGCGTAGCAGAAGCCGGCGCAGGCGGCCGAGATGTCGTAGGCGGGGGCGCCGATGGCACCGACCTCGAGGGCGATCTGCGGGGCGACGCCGGGGGTCTGGTGGAAGTGCGACACGGTCGCCACGATCACCGCATCGATCTGGTCGGCGGCGATGCCGGCCCGGTCCAGGGCCTTCTTCGCCGCGGCGGTGCCCATCATCGCCACCGTTTCGTCCTCGGTGGCCCAGCGGCGTTCGGTGATACCCGAACGGGTGCGGATCCACTCGTCGGAGGAATCGATCCAGGTGCACACCTCGGCGTTGTCGATCACCCGGCTGGGCACATAGGAGCCGACGCCCAAGACCCGGGCGTGGGGCGAACCTTGGGAGGACTGAATGGCGGTCACGGGGTCACCTCGGTGGCGTCGGTGGATTCGGCGAAGGGCTGCAGCCGCAGCAGGGGTTGACCGGGGGCGACGGGGTCACCGTTCTCGACCAACCATTCGACGACCTGACCGCCGTACGGGGCCGAGACCGGGATCTCCTCGCGCAGGTTGGCGACGGTGCCGACGGTGGCCAGTTCGGGCAGCAGAGCACCCTCACCGATGTCGGCGGAACGGTTGAAGCTGCCCTTGGCCGGGGCCACGATCAACTGCCAGGTCGGATTCAGCGCCTGGGACGGGCCACCGTTGTTGGCCGGTTCGGCGTGACGCCGGACGAAGTCGCGGGCCCCGTCGAGATCCTCGGGGGTGTTCAGGTTGAACAGTTCGACACCCTTGAGGTTGCGCTTGGCGATACCGGTCAGGGTGCCGGCGGGGGTGACCTCCATCAGGCCGGTGACACCCAGGTCGGCCATCGTCTGCATGCACAGATCCCAGCGCACCGGGTGGGCGACCTGACCGACGATCCGCTTGACCATGTCGGGGCCGTGGGCGACCACCAGGCCGTCCCGGTTCGACAGCAGGCGGGTGCGCGGGTCACGGGTGGAGACCGACGTGGCCAACCCGGCCAGGTGCGCGACGGCGGGTTCCATGTGCACGGTGTGGAAGGCCCCGGCCACGCTGAGCGGCACCAGGCGGGTGCGGGCCGGCGGGTTCGCGGCCAGCTCCTCGAGTTGGGCGACGGTGCCGGCGGCCACGATCTGGCCCGCACCGTTGTTGTTGGCCGGGGTCAGCCCGGCGGCCTCGATCGCGGCGAGCACCTCGTCCGGCTTGCCACCGACCACCGCGGTCATCGAGGTCGGCTGGACGGCGGAGGCCTCGGCCATCGCCCGGCCGCGTTCGCGCACCAGCACCATCGCCGACTCGGCGCTGAACACCCCGACCGCGGCGGCGGCGGTGATCTCACCGACCGAATGCCCGGCGGTCACCCCGATCAGGCCGAAGGCGTCGGCCGGGTGCGGGAACAGTTCCAGGGCGCTGAGCAGACCGGCGGCCACCAGCAGCGGCTGGGCCACCGCGGTGTCGCGGATGGTGTCGGCGTCGGCCTTGGTGCCGTAATGCACCAGATCCATCCCGCTGACCGCCGACAGCCACTGCAGGCGGTCGGCGAAGCTGGGCGATTCCATCCACGGGGTCAGGAATCCGGGGGTCTGGGAGCCCTGTCCGGGCGCAACGATTGCAAGCACGAGCCCTACTCTTCACCTTCGGCCGCGGAAGCGGCGTGCGGCAACGCGACCAAAAGATCCCGTGGATTTTGTGAGAGTCCTACAAACGGGACGGCCCCGGTGCCACGGTACGGCCGCTGCGGTGCTGGGTGGTCGTGCTCAGGTGGTGGAGCCGAGCAACGGGCCCAGGGTCAACCCGAGCCGCAGGGCATAGGCATCGCGCGGATCGGTGGGGGAGTAGCCGGTCTCGTCCTGAATCCGGCGCAGCCGGTACCGGACGGTGTTGGCGTGGACGAACAACTCCCGGGCGGTGGCCTCGATGGACGAGCCGTGGGCGAAGAAGCTGGTGAGGGTTTCCAACAGGTTGTTGCCGGCGGCCACCAAGGGTGCGTGCACCCGTTGGGCCAGGGCGCGTCGGGCGTGCCCGTCACCGTTCAGGGCCCGTTCGGGGAACAGGTCACTGGCCCCGACCGGGCGGGGTGCGTCGGGCCAGGCCACCGCCGCCCGGATGCCGGCCAGGGCCGAGCGGGCACTGCGGTTGGCCTCCATCAGGTGGTCGACGATCGGCCCGACCACCACCGGGCCGGGGTTGAAGAACTCGGCCAACTCGGTGACCCGGTCGACGGCGCGGTCCTCGGTGTCGAAGTCGGGGGAGCCCAGCACCACCACCAGCCGGTCACCGTGCAGGGCGGCGAGCACGTCCATGCCGCGTTTGCGGGCCCGGCGGCGCAGCTCGTCGGCCACCACGATCGGGTCGGATTCGGGGGCGTTGCCCATCACCACGGTCAGCGGGTTGTCCGAACTCCACCCCATCGTCGAGGCCCGCGACAGCACGGTCTCGTCGGTTTCGCCGCGGATCACCGCATCGACCACCAGGGCTTCCATCCGGGCATCCCAGGTGCCCCGGATCTCGGCGGCCCGGGCGTACACCTCGGCCGCGGCGAAGGCGACCTCGCGCGAATAGCGCACCACCGCCTGCTGCAGGGGTTGGCGGTCACCGCGCGGCATCAACTGTTGGATCTGGGTCTCCACCACATCGATGGTGGTGCGCACCAACTCCACGGTCTGGTGCAGGGTGACCTGCCGGGTCAACCCGCGCGGCGCGGACCCGAAGATCAGCGCACTGGTGAACTGCGAGGGGTCGCGGAACCACTGCACGAAGCCGTCGATACCGGCCTGGGCGACCAACCCCACCTGGGAGCGGGCATTGGCCGACAGCGCCGAGAACCAACTGTGCCGGGCCTCCATCTCGGCCATCGTGGCGGTGCTGATCTGCCCGGTGACCGCGCTGAGCCGGCGGCTGATCGCCGCCCGGGTGCGGGCGGAGGGCAGGCCGGCGCGGGACGCGGCATCGTCGGGAGTCATGGGCGGCATGCTAGCCCCACCGCCACCCGGTCGGGGTCACAGCCCGAGAGCCACCGGCCAGGCGGTGTGCATGGCGCCCTCGATGTAGTCGACGCTGCCCGCGTCACCGGCGACCTGCACCTCGAAACCGGCGGCGGTGAGCTGGTCGGCCAGCGAGGTGTCGGAGCTGGTGCCGGTGGCGACGATCACCATGTCGGCCGGAACCGTCCTGGTCTCGCCGTCCTCGACGAACTCCACCTCGTCGGCGGTGATCCGCTGCACCTCGGCGCTGCGGTGCAGGCTGATGCCCAGTTCGCGGGCATGCTTCACCTCGGTCCAGCGACGCGGCATCGCCATCGGCAGGCCGAAGGGTTCAACATCACCGAGCAGGGTGACCTTGCTGTTGCGTTCGGCCATGAAGTTGGCCAGTTCCAGACCCACCAGGGAGCCGCCGATCACGACCACATTGCGGGTCATCGGCAGGAACTTCTGGAAGCGGGCGGTGAACCAGCGCAACCGCTCGGGGCTGGTGGTGATCCGGCTGAGCTTGCCGAGCTTGCCCATCACCCGCAACGGCAGCGACTCCCGGGAGGTGTCACCGGTACCGGTGAGCAGGGCCCGCATGCTGTCGCCGGTGTGCACGTGCGGCAGGTCACCGCCCGGTACGTCGGGCAGCGGACGCTTCGCGCCGGTGGCGACCACCACCACGTCCGGGTTCAGCGCCCGCACCGATTCGACGGTGGCCTCGGTCTTGAGCCGCACCACGATGCCGAGGCGCTTCACCTCGTCGGTGAGCCACTGCAGCAGCCGCTGGTTGTCGGGGGTGGTCAGGGAGGAGAACCACAAGGTGCCGCCCAACCGGTCGGCCTTGTCGATCACCACGACCTGGTGGCCCCGTTCGGTCGCCACCCGGGCGGCTTCCAGGCCGGCCGGCCCGGCGCCGATCACCAGCACGCGCTTGGGGGTGTCGGTGCGGCCGAAGGGCACCAGGGTCTCGTTGCCCAGGGCCGGGTTGACCGCACACTTGGGGGTGGCGTCCCAGAAGTTCTCGGCCACGCACACGTAGCAGTTGATGCAGGGACGCACCCGGGCCCGGTGGCCGGCCTTGATCTTGATCACCAGGTCGGGCTCGGCCAGCAGTTGGCGCCCCATCGCCACGAAGTCGGCGCGGCCCTCGGCGATCATCTTCTCGGCCAGCTCGGGCAGCATCCGGCCGACCGCGATCACCGGAATGTTCACCGCGGCCTTGATCGCGGCGGTGTTGTCGGCGTAGAACCCGACCGTGTTGGGCAGCGGGCCCTTGGTGAAATCGGCGCCCAGGCTGTTCAGCGAGGTGCCCGAGACGTGGATCGCGTGCGCCCCGGCGGCCTCGAACATCTTCGCCGCCTGCACCGACTCCTCGATGGTCAGGCCGTCGTATTCGCCGTACTCCTCACCGGCCATCCGCACCAGCACGGCGGTGGTGTCGCCGACCTCGGCCACCACGGCCTTGATCACCTCGACCGCGAGCCGGGCCCGGTTCTCCAGGGAACCGCCGTACTCGTCGGTGCGCTGGTTGGTGAAGCGGCTGAGGAATCCGCCGAGGATGTAGTTGTGCGCACAGTGGATCTCCACCGAGTCGGCGCCCGCCTTGACGACCCGGGCCGCGGCTTCGGCGAAGGTGCGGATCAGCCAGGCGATGTCGTCGGCGTCGGCCTCCTTGAACGAGGGCGCATTGGTGGGGCGGATCGCCCCCATCTTCTGCATCTCCTCGGTGGCCATTTCGGTCAGCGCGCTCATGTCCGACGGCGGCTTCGGCACGCTCGGCACCAGCATCGGGCGGCCGTCCATCGTGTCGATCCGCGAGATCTTGCCGTGGTGCACCAACTGCACGTTGAACTTCGCGCCGGCGGCGTGAATGGCGTCGGCCAGGGCGGTCAGCCCGGGCAGGAACCGGTCGTCGGACAGGCCCGGCTCCTTGCGGCTGGT
This sequence comes from Propionibacterium sp., assembly GCA_012719335.1. Taxonomy (GTDB): domain Bacteria; phylum Actinomycetota; class Actinomycetes; order Propionibacteriales; family Propionibacteriaceae; genus JAAYAO01. The sequence goes on from JAAYAO010000054.1 coordinate 8,077, forward strand.
GGTGCCCAGCGGGAAAGCGACCGCGGACGCGCCGGTGGAGATCATCCCGGTGCCGCCGGCGGCCCGGGCCACGAAGTGGGCGATTTCGGTTTCCTCGATCTCGCCGTCCTCGCACAGGTTCATGTCCATCGGGGCCATCAGCACCCGGTTGGGCAGGGTCAGCGGGCCGATCCGGCCCGGCGAGAGAAGATTCGAGTATGCGTCAGCGGCGTTGGTCACGCCGGGAATCTACGTCCGGGCGGTACCCCTGTGCCTGCAGGCTTCTCGGTAACCGGGATCGTCGCGGCCGGAAATCGGTCACCGAGGTACCGCGTGCTAGACCTGAGGGCGTGGATGCCGCTGCCGCGCTGAGGGAGATCGCCTATTGGCTGGACCGGGCCCGCGCCGATAGCCGCCGGGCCACGGCCTACCGCCGGGCCGCCGAGGTGGCCGAAGCCCTGACCACCGACGAACTGCGCAATCATCGACAGCGCGGCTGGCGCGACCTGACCGGCGTCGGGCCGAGCACCGGTACAGTGATCGCGGCGGTGCTGGACGGGGAGGTGCCGGCCACCCTGGCCGAACTCCGCGCCGCCGGACGAACCCCGCTGACCACCGCCGGGGCCGAACTGCGCGCGGCCCAACGGGGCGACCTGCATCTGCACACCACCTGGTCCGACGGCAGCGCCCCGGTCGCCGAGATGGTGCACTGCGCCCGCAACCTGGGCCATGAATGGTTGGCGATCACCGACCACTCACCCCGGCTGCGGGTGGCCAACGGGCTCAGCGCCGATCGGTTGCGCGCCCAGATGGCCGAGATCGACGCCCTGAACGCCGAACTGGCCGGTGAGATCGCGGTACTGCGCGGCATCGAAACCGACATCCTCACCGACGGCGGCCTCGACCAGGATCCGGCCCTGCTGAACGAACTGGACGTGGTGGTCGCCTCGGTGCACTCCCACCTGCGTTCCGACGCCGACTCGATGACCCACCGGATGGTGCGGGCGATCGCCCACCCGCGCACCAACGTCCTGGGCCACTGCACCGGCCGACTGGTCGAGGGGGAGCGCGGGGTGCGGCCGCCGTCGCTGTTCGATGCCGAAGTGGTGTTCGAGGCCTGCCGACAATTCGACGTGGCGGTGGAGATCAACTCCCGGCCCGAACGCTGCGACCCGCCCGACGAGCTGCTGGCGCTGGCCGCCGAGATGGGCTGCCTGTTCGCGATCGACACCGACGCCCACGCCCCGGGCCAACTCGAGTTCTTCGCCAACGGCTGTGCCCGGGCCGAGGCCGCCGGTATTCCCGCCGACCGGATCATCACCACCTGGCCGGTGGCCGATCTGCTGGCCTGGATCGCCGGCCGCTGACCCGCAAGAGGCAAATGGCCCGCACCACCGAGAGAGGTGATGCGGGCCATCGATCGGGCGGGGCTCAGGCGCCGGCGCCCTCCTGCTTCACGCCGCGGGTCGCGGTCGGGTCGTCCAACCGGTACTTGGCGTAGGCCTCCTTGGCCGCCCCGGCACGGTACTGACCGGCCTTCTCGAGCTGGGTCAAGGTGGCGACCACGATCGACTCGGCGTCGACCTGGAAGAACCGGCGGGCACCGGCGCGGGTGTCGGCGAAACCGAACCCGTCGGTGCCCAGCGAGGCCCATTCGTTCGGCACGTACCCGCGGATCTGGTCCTGCACCGCGCGCATGTAGTCGCTGACCGCGACCGCCGGGCCCTCGGTGTCGGCCAGTTTGGCGGTCACGTAGGGCACCTTCGGGTCCTCACCGGGGTGGTCGAAGTTCCACTGGTCCGCCGCCAGGGCGTCCCGGTTCAGTTCGTTCCAACTGGTCACCGACCAGACCTGGGCGTCGACGTGCCAGTCCTCGGCGAGGATCTGCTGCGCCTTGTGCGCCCACGGCAGGGCAACACCGGAGGCCAGCAACTGGGCCTTGGCATTGCCGTCGTTGCGGTGCGGGCCGACCAGGTGGATGCCCTTGAGGATGCCCTCGACGTCCACATCGTCACCCGGGATCGGCTGGGCGACCGGCTCGTTGTACATCGTCAGGTAGTAGATGACGTTCTCGCCGTGCGGGTGGTCGGGGTTGTCGTGGCCGTACATCCGACGCAGACCGTCCTGCACGATGTAGCCGATCTCGTAGGCATAGCCCGGGTCGTAGTGCACCACCGCGGGGTTGGTCGAGGCCAGCAACGGGGAATGCCCGTCGGCGTGCTGCAGACCCTCACCGGTCAGGGTGGTGCGGCCGGCGGTGGCGCCGATCAGGAACCCGCGCGCCAACTGGTCGGCGGCGGCCCAGATGAAGTCACCGACCCGCTGGAACCCGAACATCGAGTAGAAGATGAACACCGGGATCATCGGCTCACCGTGGGTGGCGTACGAACTGCCCGCCGCGGTGAACGAACCGAGACCGCCGGCCTCGGAGATGCCCTCGTGCAGCAACTGGCCGTCGGTGGCTTCCTTCCACTGCAACAGCAGCTTGCGGTCGATGCCCTCGTAGGTCTGCCCGTGCGGGTTGTAGATCTTCGCGGTCGGGAACATCGAGTCCATCCCGAAGGTACGGAACTCGTCGGGGGCGATCGGCACGATCCGGTGCCCGATGTCGTCGTGACGCATCAGGTCGCGCAACAACCGAACGAAGGCCTGGGTGGTGGCCACCGTGTGCTCGGCGCTCGGCTTGGTGAGCTCCTCGTACATCTTCGGTTCGGGCAGCGACACCTTGCGGGGCGCCACCTTCCGCGAGGGCACGTAGCCACCGAGCTTGCGGCGACGTTCCTTGAGGTACTGGATCTCCTCCGAATCGTCCCCGGGGTGGTAGTAGGGCGGGTTGTTGGCGTCCTCGAGGTCCTTGTCCGGGATCGGCAGTTGGATCCGGTCGCGGAAGGCCTTGAGGTCCTTCACGGTGAGCTTCTTCATCTGGTGGGTGGCGTTGCGCGCCTCCAGGGCGTCGATCGTCCAGCCCTTCACCGTCTGGGCCAGGATCACCGTCGGCTGACCGACATGCTCCTGGGCGGCCTTGAAGGCCGCGTACACCTTGCGGTAGTCGTGCCCACCGCGCGACAACATGGTCAGATCGTCGTCGCTGTGGTTGGCGACCAACTGGCGCAACCGGTGGCTGTCGAAGAAGTGCTCGCGGATGTAGTCGCCACCCTCGACCGAGTAGGTCTGGAACTGGCCGTCGGGGGTGGTGTTCATCTTGTTCAGCAGGGCGCCGTGGCTGTCGGCGGCCAGCAACGGGTCCCATTCCCGACCCCACAACACCTTGATCACGTTCCACCCGGCACCCAGGAAGAACGACTCGAGTTCCTGCACCACCTTGCCGTTGCCGCGCACCGGCCCGTCCAACTGCTGCAGGTTGCAGTTGATCACGAAGGTGAGGTTGTCGAGTTCCTCCCGCGCCGCGACGCCGATCGCGCCCAGCGATTCGGGCTCGCCCATCTCGCCGTCACCGAGGAAGGCCCACACCTGCTGATCGGAGGTGTCCTTGATCCGGCGGTTGTGCAGGTACCGGTTGAACCGGGCCTGATAGATCGCGTTCAGCGGGCCGATGCCCATCGACACGGTCGGGAACTCCCAGAAGTCGGGCATCGACCGGGGGTGGGGGTAGGACGACAGGGCGTGCGGCAGGTGGGTCTTCTCCTGACGGAAGCCGTCGAGGTCCTCGGCCGAGAGCCGGCCCAGCAGGTAGGACCGGGCGTAGATGCCGGGGGCGGCATGGCCCTGAACGAAGATGTGGTCACCACCGCCGGGGGAGTCCTTGCCCCGGAAGAAGTGGTTGTAGCCGACCTCGTACAGCGAGGCGGCACTCTGGTAGGTCGCGATGTGACCGCCGACCTCCAGGCCCTTGCGGTTGGCCTTCGACACCATCACCGCGGCGTTCCAGCGGATCGCCCGGCGGAACCGGCGTTCGATGTCCTCGTCACCGGGGAACCAGGGTTCGTCCTCCGGCGGGATGGTGTTGATGTAGTCACTGCTGCGGAACGTGGGCAGTCCGACCTGACGCTGTCGTGCGCGCGCCATCAACTGCAACATCACGTACCGGGCACGATGGTGGCCACGCTCGTCGAGCATGGCGTCGAAGGATTCGAGCCATTCGTGGGTTTCGTCAGGATCGATATCGGGAATCTGGCTGTAGAAGCCCTGGGCCGAGATCGGCGGGAACTCCCCGGGTGTCGCCATGTGGTTGCGTCCTCTCCAAAGAAACCTCGGCCCGATGGTGGTGGGCCGACGTCGTCGACAACCCACCTTACGGGTTGGCTTCACGGAAAGGCATTGAATCTGGCAGTCTGGACGCAACAGGGGCCCACGGGCGCCGTAACAAGTTGTGGAGGGGAAGTGGCTGGCGTAACCGACAGACTCGGGGTGAAAGCCGGTCTGGTCGTGCAGGAGCTCGGCTGGGATGGCGACGTGGACGAGGATCTGCGCGCCGAAATCGAGGACACCATCGACGCGGACATGATCGAGGACGCCGTCGAGGCGGTCGACATGGTGCTGCTGTGGTGGCGGGACGACGACGGTGACCTGATCGACGGGATGGTGGATTCGCTCACCGACCTGTCCGATCAGGGCGTGATCTGGTTGATGACGCCGAAGGTGGGCCGTCCCGGTTACGTGGATGCCGCCGATGTGGCCGAGGCCGCGATCACCGCGGGCTTGACCCTGACGTCCACCGCGGCGGTGTCCGCCGACTGGGCGGCCAGCAAGTTGGTTCGGCCCAAGTCCGCCCGCCGGTGAGTGCGGTACCCGACGGGGCACCCGCACCGGCCTTCGAAACACGCAATCAAACCGGCCAGCCGGTCAGTTCGGCGGGCCTGCGCGGCCGACCGCTGCTGCTGGTCTTCTTCCCGTTCGCGTTCACCTCGGTGTGCACCGGTGAGCTGCGGGCGCTGAGCGAGCGGCGCGACCGGATCGAGGCCACCGGCTGCCGATTGGTGGCGGTGTCGACCGACACGATGTTCACCCTGCGGGTCTTCGACGAGCAGGAGGGTCTGGGTTTCCCGCTGCTCACCGACCACTGGCCGCACGGCCGGATCGCGTCCGATTACGGGGTCTTCGACACCTCCCTGGGGTGTGCGAACCGGGCGTCCTTCCTGATCGATGCCGCCGGCACGGTGCGCTGGCAGGACAGCAGCGACCTGCCGGTACCCCGCGATTTCGATGCCCACCTGAGGGCGATCACCGAACTGGTCGCAACCCCCACACCGGACGGGGCCGATCCCGTCCCTAAACTGAACTCGGCCGGGTAGCCCACCCCGCGCAATGGCACCTGCTCGAAGGAAGTGTTGCGATGTCCGAGTCCTCCGCCCGCAAGATCCGCATCGGTGTGCTGACCAGCGGTGGTGATGCCCAGGGCATGAACGCCGCGGTGCGGGCCATCGTCCGCGCCGGCCTGCACGCCGGGGCCGAGGTCTACGCGATCCGCGAAGGCTGGCAGGGCGCGGTCGACGGCACCGGCATCGTGCCGATGCAGTGGGACGACGTCGGCTCGATCCTGCACCGCGGCGGCACCGTGATCGGCACCGCCCGCAGCGACGAGTTCCGGGAACGCGCCGGGATGCGCAAGGCGGCCACCCACCTGGTGCGCCACGGCATCGACCGGTTGATCGTGATCGGCGGCGACGGGTCACTGGCCGGGGCGAACGAGTTCCGCCAGGAATGGTCCGGGCTGCTGGCCGAAGCGGTGGCGGCCGGTGACCTGAGCGCCGAGCAGATCGCCGGCCACGAAGCCCTGTTCATCGCCGGCCTGATCGGGTCGATCGACAACGACATGGTCGGTACCGACATGACCATCGGCACCGACTCGGCCCTGCACCGGATCACCGAGGCGATCGACGCGATCTCGTCCACCGCGGCCAGCCACCAGCGCAGCTTCGTGGTGGAGGTGATGGGACGCCGCTGCGGGTACCTGGCGCTGACCGCCGCCCTGGCCGGTGGTGCCGACTACGCGCTGATTCCGGAACGTCCCCCCGCCGACGGCTGGGAGGACCAGATGTCCCAGATGCTGCAACGCGGCCGAGCGGCCGGGCGGCGCGATTCGATCATCGTCGTGGCCGAGGGCGCCAAGGACCGGCACGGCGAACCGATCACCTCCCAACGGGTCAAGGACGCGCTGCGTGAACGACTCGGTGAGGACGCCCGGATCACCATCCTGGGGCACGTCCAACGGGGCGGCACGCCGAGTGCCTACGACCGGTGGATGGGCACCATGCTGGGTGTGGCCGCGGTGGACGAGGTGCTCGGCGCCGACCCCGACAGCGAACCCCAGGTGCTCGGGGTGCGCGCCAACCGGGTGCAACGCACGAACCTGATGGAGGCGGTCACCGCCACCCGCCGGATCGCCGACTGGGTCACCGCCGGTGACTACGAGCAGGCGATGTCGGGCCGGTCGGCCAGCTTCAGCGAACTGGTGCGCATTCTGGACGAGATCACCGAGGCCCAACCCACCGACCGCGACCTGCGACAGGGCCGGCGGATCGGCATCATCCACGCCGGGGGATTGGCTCCCGGCATGAACAGTGCGGCCAAGGCCGCCGTCCGGTTGGGCCTGAACCGGGGCCACACCATGCTGGCGGTGCGCGGCGGATTCCCCGGCCTGGCCGACGACCAGGTCGAGGCCCTGACCTGGGGTGAGGTCGAGGGCTGGGAGGGCACCGGTGGCGCCGAGTTGGGCACCCGCCGCGAGGTGCCGGTGGACGAGCAGTTGTACCTGATCGGGCGCGCCATCGAACGGCACGAGATCGACGCCCTGCTGGTGATCGGCGGGTTCAGCGCCTACGAGGCGGTGCACCGGCTGTGGGAGTCGCGCAAGCTCTACCCGGCGTTCAACATTCCGATCGTCACCCTGCCGGCCAGCATCGACAACAACCTGCCGGGGGCCTCGATGGCGGTCGGCGCCGACACCGCGCTGAACATGGACGTGATGCTGATCGACCGGTTGAAGCAGTCGGCGATCGCCTCACAACGGTGCTTCGTGGTGGAGACGATGGGCCGCTACTGCGGCTTCCTGGCGCTGGCCAGCGGGGTCGCGGCCGGGGCCGAACGGGTGTACCTCAACGAGGTGCCGTTCACCATCGCCGACCTGGAACACGATGTCGCCGAGATGCGCGAGTCCTTCGCCAAGGGACGCCGGTTCTACCTGGCGGTGCGCAACGAGGAGGCCAACGAGTACTACACCACCGACTTCCTGCGCCGCCTGTTCGAGGCCGAGGGCGGGGAGGCCTTCGATGTGCGGCAGGCGATTCTGGGTCACGTCCAACAGGGCGGCACCCCCACCCCCTTCGACCGGGTCGCCGCGATCCGGTACGCCGCCAAGGGGCTGGACGAACTCGACCGCCAGTTCGCCGCCGGCAGCCACGAGGCCTGCTTCGCCGCCGAGGGGGTCGAGGGGCTGCGCCACTACGTGTCCTTCCGGGCGATGGACGACATGGTCGACTGGGCCAAACGGCGTCCGGTCGAACAGTGGTGGATGCAGTTGTTGCCGATCATGAGCAAGTTGTCGAACCGACCCCAGGAGTGAACTGCGTGCCCGACCTTCCCTACCGTGCCGTCGCCATCGACATCGACGGAACCCTGCTGAGCAGCCGCAAGGTGGTGTTGCCGAGCACGGTGGAATGGATCGCCCGGGCCCGGGCCGCCGGCGCTCACGTGATGATCTCCTCGGGTCGACCCCTCAGCGGTATCCGCGGTCAGGTCGAACGCGGCGGGCTGACCACACCGCTGGCCCTGTCGGGCTACAACGGGGCGATCGCCCGCACCAGCGACGGCGAGGTTTTCGCCAACCACACGATGCCGGCCGAGGTGACCCGCGAGGTGCTCCGCTTCGGGCGCGGCCGACCCGGTTCCCGGATGGCGTGTGTGGACGACCGGCTGGTGACCGACGACCTCGACGGGCTGCTGGTGCGTCAGGAGATCGAGGGCAACCTGATGACCGCGGAGGTGGTCGAGGACCTCGACGAGGTGACCGAACCGATGCACAAGGTGCTCTTCGTCGGGTCGCCCGACGACACCCTGGTCACCGAGGAAGCGTTGCTGACCGAGTTCGGTGACCGGTTGGCGATCACCCGCAGCGCCCCGATCTACTGCGAGGTGTCGATGCCCGACGCCACCAAGGGTGCTTCCCTGCAGGCCTACTGCGACCACTACGAAATCGCGATCGAGCAGTCGATCGTCTTCGGTGACGCCCACAACGACCTGTCGATGATTCACGCCGCCGGCCTGGGCGTGGCGATGGGCAACGCCCACGACGACGTGAAGGCCGCCGCCGACCGGGTCACCGCCTCCCACGACGACGACGGCATCGCCCTGGTGTTGCAGGAGTTCTTCGGCTGACCCCCTCACCACCGGGTGTGACCGAAACCGCGAGCCTGGGGCGAGCGGCGACCATTATGGCTTCGGCTCCGGCCATGCTTGCGGTTTCGGTCATGGCGGGCCCGGAAGGGCTGGCCGGTCGCGGGCGGCACCGCCTCGCCCGGGCCCGGGACGGTGCCTGCCCGGACCGGGCTCAGGGCAGGAGACCGTGCTGCTCGCATTCGGCCAGGAGTTCGGCGATCACCTCCTGACCGACCTCGGGCTCGAGGCGGGTCAGGGACGTCCACAAGTTCTCGCCGTGCTCCTGCCAGCCGGCGTACTTCGGGTTGCCGTGGCCGGCAGCCATCGCCGACGCGCCGGCAGCCTGGATGCGGTAGGTGCTGGGCTCGTCGATCGCCAACCTGTCGGGCCAGTCATCGGGTACCCGCTGCAGAATCCGGCAGGTCATCGCCGCGTCGAAGTCGCCCGGGGCCGCCGATTCGGAGTCGCGATCGGCGAAGACCAGCCATCCGGCGACCAGGCCCAGCACCGCACCCAGCACCACCCCGGCCACACCCAGGATCCAGGGCAGCCCACCCCGGGGTTGCCGTGCGGCCACCGGTGCGTGCGGGGGTACCGGCTGCTGGGGATGCGGGGACGACGGGGGGATCTGCGGAGGAAACTGTGACATGGCCTCACCATGCCAGAGAAGGCAACCGTGCTCAGTGGGCCACCGACGACCGAAACCGCACGGATGGCGGGCGCGGCAGCCGATATGGCTCTTGCTCGCGTCATGCTTGCGGTTCGAGTCACCGGGCCGCGGACGACCACGGGAACCGGGGTGATGGCCGGTCGGAACGCGGCGGCACCCGCCCCAAGTCGACAAAATCCCCGGGTGGACGTGGTAGGTTCCGCGGAACACCAGTGTCCGCGAGCGGAGCGGGGAAACCCATGATCGAGTTCAAGTCGGTGTCGAAGGAGTACCCCGACGGAACCGTGGCGGTGGCGGATTTCTCCCTGGTGGTGCCCTCGCACCGCACGGTTGCCCTGGTCGGGTCCTCCGGCTGCGGCAAGACCACCCTGTTGCGGATGGTGAACCGGATGGTCGACCCGACCGCGGGTCAGGTGCTGATCGACGAGGTGGACGTGCGCAGCGTCGACCCGGTGAAACTGCGCCGCTCGATCGGCTACGTATTGCAGGACGGCGGCCTGTTGCCACACCGCACGATCACCGACAACGTTGCCGCGGTACCGATGCTGAACGGCACCGGCCGTCGCGCCGCCCGGGCCGCGGCCGCCGGACTGCTGGAGCGGGTCGGGCTGGATCCCGCGATCGGGCGACGCTACCCCCGGCAGCTCTCCGGCGGGCAACAACAGCGCGTCGGCGTCGCCCGGGCCCTAACCGCCGACCCGAACATCCTGTTGATGGACGAACCCTTCGGTGCGGTCGACCCGATCGTGCGCCGCGAACTGCAGGACGAACTGGTGCGCCTGCAGGCCGAACTCGGCAAGACCATCGTCTTCGTCACCCACGACATCGACGAGGCCTTTCTGCTCGGCGACGAGGTGGTGGTGTTGCGCGAACGCGGCCGGGTGGCCCAACGCGGCGAGCCGGCCCGGATCATGGCCGAACCGGCCGATGAATTCGTCGCCGATTTCGTCGGCCACGGGCGTGCCGAACGCGAGCTGACGATCCGCCGGATCGACGGCCGCGAGGTGGCGGTGGACGGCCAGGGCCGGCCGGTCGGAGTGCTGGGGCCGTGACCTGGCTGGGCCACAACTGGCGCTGGGTGGTCGAACTGACCGGTGACCACCTGCTATTGAGTGCGGCCGCGATCGTGTTGAGCACCCTGATCGCGGTGCCGATCGGCCGACTGGCCTTCCGCCGACCGATGATCGGATCCCCCCTGCTCACCGCCGCCGCACTGCTGTACGCGATTCCGGCCCTGCCGCTGCTGATCATCATCCCGGCAATCATCGGCACCCCGTTGCGGTCGGCGGCCACTATGATCACCGCGCTCACCGTCTACGGGGTGGCGCTGCTGGTGCGCACCGCCGCCGACGCCTTCGGTTCGGTCGACACCCGCACCCGCGACGCCGCGGTCGCGATCGGCTACTCACCGCGCAGCGTGTTCTGGCGCATCGACCTGCCCCTGGCGGTGCCGGTGCTGCTGTCCGGGATCCGGGTGATGACGGTGTCCACCATCGGCCTGGTGACCATCGGGGCGCTGATCGGGGTGCCGAGCCTGGGCACCCTGCTCACCGACGGCTTCCAACGCGGCATCGCCGCCGAGGTGGCCACCGGGGTGATCGCCACCGTGCTGCTCGCCCTCGCCCTGGACGGGCTGTTGCTGCTGCTGGGCCGGGTGCTCACCCCCTGGCGGCGTTCGGTGCCGCGGGCCCTGCCCCGCACCCGGGAGGTGAGCACGTGAACCTGCTCGCCGACGCGCTCACCTGGCTGACCGAGGCCACCAACTGGCGCGGCGTGAACGGGATTCCGAACCGACTCGGCCAACACCTGCTGCTCACCCTGGGCACGGTGCTCGCGGCGAGCCTGCTGGCGCTGCCGGTCGGGGTGCTGATCGGCCACACCCGGCGCGGGGCCGGCTGGGTGGGAGCGATCACCGGCGCCGCCCGATCCATCCCCACCCTCGGGTTGCTTACCCTGTTCGGCCTGGCCCTGGGGATCGGCCTGGAAGCCCCACTGCTGGCCCTGATCGTGCTCGCGATCCCGTCCCTGCTGGCCGGCGCCTACGCCGGGGTGCAGGCGATCGACCCGTCGATCAGCCAGGCGGCCCGGGCGATCGGGATGAGCCCCCGCCAGGTGGTGTTCGGGGTGGAACTGCCCCTGGCCCTGCCGGTGATCGTCGGCGGCATCCGGGCCGCCACCCTGCAGGTGGTCGCCACCGCCACCCTGGCCGCCTACATCTCCGATTACGGCCTCGGCCGCTACCTGTTCGCGGGCCTGAAAACCCGGGATTACGCCACCATGCTCGGTGGCGCCATCGTGGTGATCGCCCTGGCGCTGGTGCTGGAGATTCTGCTCGCCGCGCTGCAACGACTGGTGACCACCCGCATCGCCGACCCGGGGCGCACACCCCGGGCGGCGGCACAGACCTGACCCAACGAGGAGAGGACCCATCATGTCCCGCATCCGATTCGCCGCCATCGGCGCGGCCGCCGCCCTGGCGCTGGCCGGCTGTGCCGGCGGTGACCCCCTGGACGACGGCGGCGACACCGGGGGAGGCGGTACCGGCGAGACCATCGTGATCGGCTCGCAGGACTACTACTCCAACGAGATCGTCGCCGAGATCTACGCCCAGGCACTCGAGGAGGAGGGCTACCAGGTCGACCGGCAGTTCCGGATCGGGCAACGCGAGGCGTACCTGCCCGAGATCGAGAACGGTGACATCGACCTGTTCCCCGAGTACACCGGCCCGCTGCTGCAGTACTGGCAACCCGATACCGAAGCCCGGCTCGCCGACGACGTGTACACCGACCTGGAGGCTGCCACCCCGGACGGGCTGCGGGTGCTCGACCAGTCCCCGGCCACCGACCAGGACGCCTACACCGTCACCAGCGCGTTCGCCGAACAATGGAATCTGACCACGATCTCCGACCTGGCCAATGTCACCGAACCGATGACGATGGGCGCCAACTCCGAGGCCGAAACCCGCCCGAACGGGCCCCGGGGGTTGGCCGAGAAGTACGGCGTCGAGGTGGCCTTCACCCCGATCGAGGACGGCGGCGGCCCGCTCACCGTCAAGGCCCTGCAGGACGGCGACATCCAGATCGCGATCATCTACACCGCCGACCCGACGATCGCGGCGAACGACCTGGTCTCCCTGGAGGACGACGGAGGCCTCTTCCTGGCCTCCCACCTGGTGCCCCTGGCCAGTGACAACGTCGACGACGAGGCCTCCGAGATCATCAACCGGATCAGCGCGGCGATGGAACCCGACGACCTGATCGGGCTGAACGCCCGCAGCGTGGACGAGGAGCTCCCCGCCGCCGACATCGCCCGGGATTGGCTCGCCGAGCTCAACTGAGCTCGTCGGGCTCCGGGTCGTCCGGTGGTTGTGCGGGATGCAACGGTGATTCCTCCGCCAGGGCATTGTCCTTGGTGGGGGAGTACACCGGGGTGCCGACCAGATAGGCCGCCCGGGCGATCGCCATCTCACCGACCGCGGCGGTGATCAGTTGCAGGGCCACCGCGGCGATCAGTTTGGGCAGGGTGTCCCAACTGGGCACCAGCAGGAACACCCCGGTGATCACCAGCGAAATGCCCAAACCGGACGAGGTCGCCACCCCCGACGACTTCGTGTACAGGTCGGGCAGCCGCACCATGCCCAGCGCCGACACCGCGAACAGGACCGCCCCCAGCACCATCAGCACCTGGCCGGTGATCGACATCCAGACCGGGACGTCGGTCAGCAACAGCCAGGAGGTCACGTCCAATACCGGGCCCATCAGCGCCTCCCGTTGGTCAGGGCGCGGGCCAGCGAGATGCTGGCGAGGAATCCCACCACGGTGGCGATGATGATCAGGTCGAAGACCACCGGGCTGGCGGTGAACAACCCGATCAGGCCGATCAGGCCGACCACGCTGAAGAACATCAGGTCCGACCCGATCGCCCGGTGGGCGTCGTCGGGGCCGCGGAACATCCGGTAGGTGGCGGCCGCGGCGGCCAGCAGCAGAAACAGCAGGGCGATCAGGGCACCGATCATCGGGGTACACCTCCGGGTCGCAGGGCCCACAACAACTTGGCCTCGTCGTTGGCCAACTCGGCCAGGGCCCGTTGCCGGTCCTCGGCGTACATCACGTGCACGTACAACCGCGACCCGGCGTGCCCGTGATGTGGGTCGGCGCCGTGGGCGTGCGGGGCATCGCGCACCGCGAGCATCAAGGTGCCGGGGGTGAGGCTGATCAGAATCGTGAACAGTGCCACCTCGAGGTCGCTGTCGCACATCGTGCGGTAGGCCACGATCACCGGGGACGACTGCTGCCGCCGGGTCAGCACGTCCTTGACCACGGCCAGGTTGGTGGCCAGCAGTCGCCCGGCGAACCAGAACAGGAAGCCGATGATCCGCAACGGCCAGGTGAGCCATTTCATGCCCCGATCACCGCCTGTACGTAGCCGGTCGGATCGGCCAACCCGGCCGCCGCCACCCGGCACAGCGCCAGCAGCGGTTCGGCGCCCACCCCCAGCAGCACCGTCACCGCGGCCAACGCGACCGAGGGCAGCGCCAGGCCGGTACGGATGCGTCCGGTGTCGGGTTCGGCCGAGCGGGGTTCACCCAGGAACATCGCTCCCCAGATCTTCAGCATAGACAGAATCGTGAAGATGCTCACCACGATCGCGATCACCGCGACCGCGAGCCGGTCGGCCTCCAGAGCGGCGATGATCAGGGTCAGTTTCGCGACGAACCCGGAGAACGGCGGAATACCGGCCAGCGACAGGGCGGCCACGAAGAAGGCCACCGACGGCAGCGGGTCGCGCCGGGCCAGCCCGGCGACCTCACCGAGCCGGTGGCGACCGTGGACGAGTTCGACCGCCCCGATGGACAGGAAGAGGGAGGCCTTCACGAACATGTGGTGCAGCAGGTAGAAGATGCCCGCGGCCAACCCCAACGGGGTGAACAGGGCCAGCCCCATCAGGATGTAACCGATCTGGCTGATCATGTGGAAGTACAGGATGCCGCGGGCGTCCTGCTGCCCGATCGCGCCGAGGACGCCGAAGACCATCGTCAGGGCGAACACCGCCACCCCGACCAGCAGGAACCGTTGGTCACCGTCGAACACCACTGCGTACAACCGGAACAGGGCGAACACCCCCACCTTGGTGTGCAGCCCGGAGAACAGGGCGGTGACCGCCGGCGCCATGAACGGGTAGGTGCGCGGCAACCAGCCGTGCACGGGAAAGACCGCGGCCTTGATGCCCAGGGCCAACACCACCACGGCACACGCGATCGCGGCCTCGGTGGATTCGCCGGCCGCTCCGGCCAGCGCCCCCAGGTTCACCCGGCCGGTGACCCCGTACACCAGGCCGATTCCGGCCAGTAGCAGGGTCGAGGCGAGCAGGTTCACCGTGACGTAGATGCGCGAGGAGGTGACCTGCATCAGCTGGCCGCGGCCGCGTTTGCCCATCACCAACAGGGCGTAGGACGGCAGCAGCATCACCTCGATGAACACGAACAGGTTGAACAGGTCGGCGGTCAACAGGGCGCCGTTCACCCCGCCGACCAGAATCATCACCATCGGCGCGAAATAGGCGTGCCGGGCGTGCCCGGAGGCGACCGCGAACCAGCAGGTGACCAGGGCCAGCAGGCCGGTCGCGGTGACCATCAGGGCCCCGAACAGGTCCGCGGCGAAGGTGATCGACAGGGGCGGGCCCCACCCACCGACGGCATGGGCCAGCACCGAGCCGTCGCCCACGGTGACCACCAGCAGCGCCGCGGCCACCACATTGACCGCCAGCAGACCGAGCAGCAGTCCGGCTCCGAGACGCCGGTACCGGTTCAGGGTGATCAGCACCCCGCCGGCCACGATCGGCACGGCGGCGTACAGGGGCAGGACGAGGGCCGGGATCATCGGCGCGGCCCCTCGTCGGCGGTATCGGTGTCGTCGCGGTCGTCGGCCCAGTCGAGGTAGGGGTGCGGGTGGGTCGGTTCGGGCCCGCCGGGTACGCGGGGGGCCGGCACCGCCTCCTCGACGTCGGCGGGTTCGATCAGGTGTGGTGTTTCGAGTTCGCGTCCCTCGAGTTCGATCAGGGTGTCGTCGTCCCCCTCACCGGTGATGGCCAACACCAGCAACAGCACGGTGATCGCGAAGGCGATCACGATCGCGGTGAGCACGAAGGCCTGCGGCAACGGGTCGGCGACCAGGTGCGGGTCCAGGTCCGCACCCAGGGCGGCGCCGCGCCGGTCGATGCCGCCGGCGGTGATGATCAGCAGGTTCACCCCGTGGCTGAGCAGGATGAACCCGACGATCACCCGCATCAGGCCGCGGCGCAGGATCATTGCGACCCCACCGCCGACCAGGATGCCGACCCCGATCGCCACCAGACTCATTCCCGCCCCCGCTCGTCGGCGGGACGGGGTGCGTAGCCCCGGGCCCGGACGGTGCCGGGTCGGCGCAGCGGGGGAGCCGAATCGTCCACCCCGAGCTTGCTGATCGCGGCCAGCATCACCCCGATCACGTTGAGGTACACGCCCAGATCGAAGATCAGCGCGGTGCTGAGCTTGAAGGGGCCGAGCTCGGTGGTCAGCGGGCGCAGGAAGGAACCGTCGACGAAGCCCAACAGGCCGGAGATGACCGCGACGATGATGCCGGCGGCGATTAACCCGACATAGGGCAGCCGCAGCTCCTTGACCCGGTTGGACGACGCCGACAGGTACAGCAGGGCGAGTGCGGTGCTGCCGATCAGGGCGGCGATGAAGCCACCGCCGGGGGCGCTGTGGCCGCGCAGGTAGTAGAAGAGGCTGAAGGCGAGCAGCACCGGCACCAGGAAACGGGTGGTGGTGCGCAACGGCAACGCGTTCTCGTGGGCATCACGGATGGCGCTGTCGGGTTCCACCGTGATCGGGCTGGGACGCAGCGGCAGCAGCCCGCGGGCGTTCAGCGCGGCCATCACCGCGATGCCGGTGACGCCCAGTACGACGGCCTCCCCGAAGGTGTCCAGGGCCCGGAAGTCGACCAGGATCACGTTGACCAGGTTGGTGCCGCCGGTCAGTTCGTAGCTGCGCTCCAGCAGATCGCGGCCCACCCCGGAGATCTCCCGCCGTCCGGTGAGGGCCACCGTGGCGAGTGTCGCGCACAGCCCGACCGTCACCCCGACGATGCCGGCGAAGATGTTGCGGCCCCGGCCGGTGACGTGGAAGGTGCGCGGCAGCCGGCTGAGCAGCAGCACCATGATCACCACGGTGAGGATCTCGACCAGCAATTGGGTGAGGGCCACATCGGGGGCGCCCAGGGCGTAGAACCACAGTGCCACCGCGAAACCGGCCA
>JAAYAO010000055.1 GCA_012719335.1 Propionibacterium sp.
CATCTCCGGTAGCCTCCGCAGGGGTACTCGACGGGGTTCGGCTTGGGCAGTCATCGTGCACGACCTCCTTGTCGTTTGTGATCGTAATCACAGCCCTTTCATCGTCCCGTACCCGCGGGCGGGTGTCCACGGATCTCCCGGTTCGTGCCAGTATCCGAGCCATGGCTGTGGACGCGGTGCTGGGGATGCTGCGCTGCCCGGTGTGCGCGGCCGCACTGCAGCGCGACGGCGGCACGGTGGGCTGCCCGGCGGGTCACCGCTTCGATCTGGCCCGGCAGGGACACCTCAACCTGCTGCGCAGCGCTCCCCCGGCCAATGCCGACACCGCCGAGATGGTCGCGGCCCGGCTGCGGTTCCTCGACGCGGGCCATTACCGGCCGATTCTGGACGCGGTGGCCGGCGGTATCGACCCGCGGACCCGCACCTGGGTCGAACCGGGGGCGGGGCCGGCCTGGTACCTGAGCCGATTGTTGGAGGCCCATCCCGCCGCGCACGGGCTGGCCGGGGATGTATCGGTCGCCGCGGCCCGACGCGCCGCGCGGGCCCACCCCCGGATCGGGGCGGTGGTGTTCGACACCTGGCGGGAGTGGCCGGTGGCCGATGCCTCGGCCGATCTGGTGCTGGCGATCTTCGCGCCCCGCAATGTCACCGAGTTCGCCCGGGTGCTGCGGCCGGGTGGTCAGGTGATCGTGGTGACCCCGAATCCGGATCATCTGGCCGAACTGCGCGCCGGGTACGGGCTGCTGGACGTGCCCGGGGACAAGTCCGACCGGCTGGCCGATGCCCTGGCCGATGACTTCGACGCCGACGGCCGGGTCGAGGTGCGGGCGGAACTGGCACTGTCGGCCACCGAGGTCGGCGACCTGATCGCGATGGGCCCGAACGCCTTCCACCGGCAGGGCGACCCGGACGTCACTCCGGCCCGGACGACCCTGTCGGTGACGGTGAGCTGCTGGCGGCGTGGGCCCGTGGGTTGAGCCCCGTCGAAACCAGTGCCAGGTGCGGGCCCGTCGGTTGAGCCTGTCGAAACCAGGGCCCGTGTGGGGCGGGTCAGCCGATCAGTTCGGTGGCGCGGGTGAGGCAGCGGTCGACCAGGGCGGCGGTGGAGGGGTCGGGGGTGCGGGTCGGGTCGGCCAGGGAGCGTTGGTGGATGCCTTCGAGCAGCACCGCGAGGCGGAAGTTGTAGAGCACCCGGTAGTAGCGGGCGTGGTCGATCGGGCGGCCGGTGGCGGCGGCGTAGCGGGTCAGCACGTGGTCGTCACCGGGCCAGGGGTGGTCGCCGGGGAAGACCGTGCGCCACACCTCGGCCAGGCCGGCCACATCCAGCAAGGGGTCACCGATCGTGCTGGTTTCCCAGTCGAGGACGGCGGTGATCCGGGCGGGTTGCAGCTCGGCGAGCACATTGCGCATGTGGTAGTCGCCGTGCATGATCGTCGGCTCGAAATCCGGTGGCAGGTGGGCGGCCAGCCAGTCGCCGACCCGGGCCAACCCGTCGAGCGGTCGGCCCCGGTAGCTCGCCAACTGGTCGGTCCAGCGTTGCACCTGGCGGACGTGGAAGCCCTCGGGTCGGCCGAAGTCGGCCAGCCCGGCGGCCCGGTGGTCGACCGCGTGCAGGTCGACCAGCACGTCCACCATCGCGTCCAGTACCGCGGTGCCCAGGCCCGGGTCGTCCCCGACCTCGGCGCGCATCGGGTGCACCCCGGCGACCTCGCTCATCAGCAGAAACGATGCCCCCAGCACCGACTCGTCGGTGCACAGGGCGACCGGTGCGGGGGCCGGTACCGGGGTGTCGCGCAGTGCGCCGAGAATCCGGTACTCCCGCTCGATACCCCGGTTCGCCCCGGCCGCGGCCACCTTCGGGGGTCGGCGCAGAATCCAGCGCCGCTCCCCCGCCTCGACGCGCATCATCAGGTGCGATTTGCCGCCGGAGACCCGGCTCAGCCGTACCGGCCCGGCACCGGCATCGCGCAGCCCGGTGCGTTGCAACCACGCGGTGAGCGCCGCGGCCGGCACCAGTTCGTCGGTCATCGTGCCCGCCCTCAGCCCCGGGCGGCCAGGAACTCGTCGCGCAACGGGCCCTTGCGCAGTTTGCCGGTGGGCATCCGGGGCAGTTCGGCGCGGAAGGCGATCTCCCGCGGCACCTTGAACGCGGCCAGGTTCGCCCGGACGTACTCACGCAGCTCCTCGACCAGCTCCGGGGACGGTTCGGCCCCGGCCGCCGGCTGCACCACGGCCTGGACGAACTGGCCCATCTCCGGGTCGGGCAGGCCGAAAACCGCCACATCGGCCACCGCCGGATGGGCGATCAGGCAGTTCTCGATCTCGGCCGGGTAGATGTTCA
>JAAYAO010000454.1 GCA_012719335.1 Propionibacterium sp.
ACGCCGGACGGGCGGTGACCGGCACCTGGGCCAAGGGTGAGGTGCACGAGCCCTTCACCTTCACCCTCGACGACGGCAGCCCGTTGAAGATGGCGCCGGGGCGCACCTTCGTCGAACTGCCCTACGACCACACCGAGGTGCGCATCGGCTGAATCACCGGCCGGGCCGGTGCGATGCATCCCGCGCACCCGCAGCCCGCGGGCCAACAACCGCCGCACGATCGTCGACCCCAGGAAACCGTCACACATGGTGACGATGTACTCGGTGGGCCGGGCGCCGGTGTCGGCAGCACTACTCCCAGCGCAGTACGGTGACGCCGGAATCGGCCAGGATCCGGGCCCCCGAGGGCAGCCCGGCCTCGGCCCGGGAGGTTTCGGTGTAATCGATCTCGTACACCACCCGCACCACCCGCCGGCTGTTCACGATCAGCCGGGCACAGGTGGCGCAGGGCTCGTGGGTCACGTAGAGGGTGTGCGCCTCACCGTTCCAGTTCGCGGCCAGCAGGGCATTGGTCTCGGCGTGGATGAACCCGCTCTGCCCCTGATCGAGCGATTCGCGCTCGTTCGGCTCGCCGGAGGCGCGGCCGTTGTACCCCACCCCGACCACCCGGTTCCAGTGGTCGAGCAGGCAGGCACCGACCTGCACCTTGGGGTCGGCGCTGCGGGTGGCCCACAGCCGCGCGGTCGCCAGGCCCAGTTCATCGAAGGACGGCCGGATCGTCATGACAGAAACCTAGTGGACGGGCCCGGGCGGGGATGCGGCGGGAGTTGCCCGATGGCCGGACAGCCCGTTCACCCCCGCCCCACGAAGAGGTAAGGTCTGCCTAACCTAACTTGAGGAGCTGTATGGCGAATCAGCGCGAACACCCCCGACGGGCCACGCCGAGGCGGGCCACCGTCCTGCGCACCGAACGGCTGTCACCGGAGCTGGTGCGGGTGATCTTCACCGGCCCCGACATCGAAACCCTGCCGGAGTTGGTCCACACCGACCACTACATCAAGATCCTCTTCGGTGAGGTCACCCGCACCTACACCATCCGGGCCCTGGATCGGCAGCGCAACGAGATGGCCGTCGACTTCGTCGTGCACGGCACCGCGGGGCTCGCCGGACCCTGGGCGGCCGCCGCCCGGCCCGGCGATGAGATCGAGTTCCGCGGCCCCGGTGGCGCCTGGAGCCCCGACCCGGACGCCGACCTGCACCTGCTGGTCGGGGACGAGGCGGCCGTCCCGGCCATCGCCGCGGCCCTGGAACGCCTGCCCGACGATGCCGCCGCCGAGGTGTTCATCGAGGTGGCCGGCCCCGCATCACGTATCGACCTGCCCACCACTTCGGCCACCACCGTCCACTGGGTGTATCGCGGGGATCGTCACCCGGGGCTACCGCTGGCCCAGGCGGTTCAGGAATGCCGCTGGCCGGCCGAGGGACTGTGTGCCTTCGTGCACGGCAATGCCGACATGATCAAGGACCTGCGCCGCTTCCTGTTCGTCGAACTCGGGGTACCGCGCGAACAGGTCTCCATCTCCGGCTACTGGCGCACCGGTCTGACCGAGGACGACTGGCAGGCGAGCAAACGGGAGTTCGTCGCCGCGATGGAACGCGACGAACAGTCCCTGGCGGCCGATCAGCGCGACTGAAGCTGCTTCTCGGGGTCGGTGCTGGACAGGGTCGCGATCCAGGTCAGGCCACCCAGGATCGCCCCGGCCAACGCCGCGTACAGGCCCTTGAGTTCGGTGCCGGCGCCACCACCGGCCAGCACGGTGAGGCCGAGAATCAACTCGGTCACGATCAGCAGCAGGACGACCGCGGCAATCATCCGGGTGTCGCGGCGGCGCAGTGCCCGCACAGCGGTGAACACGGCCAGCACCACGGCCACCGCGGCCAGGGCCAGCCGCAGCCACTGCAGTACCGGTGTCCCGTCGGCGTCCAACTGTCGCCACACCGGCCAGGACACGCACCGGGTCAGTGAGCCCGGGCCGGCCACGAAGATCGACAGGATGTGAAACCCGAACAGGGCCCCCACCGCGGCCCAGGCCAGCGGGGCCCGGCGCGGCCGCCAGGTCGCCGGCCCGCGCAGCACCAGCACCGCGGCCAGGGTGATCGCGATCATCGCCACCAGGGAGAAACCCAGATCGATCGCGGCGGCGGTCTTCGAGATGCCCCGGGTGACGGTCAACATGCCGAGCACGCCGGCAACCAGGGCGCCCACCAGGGCGAGCCAGGGTGCGAACCGCACCAGCCGGTTGCGATCGCGCAGCCCGAGCAGGGCCGCCACCAACAACAGTGGTCCGGTACTCACCGCCACCACCCGGTGCACGAATTCCAACACCGGGTTGAGGTGGGCCTCGGGGCCGATCTGCCCCGGATAGCAGCCGGGCCAGTTGGGGCAGGCGGCGCTGGAGTCGGTGGCGCACACCACCGACCCGAGAATCACCGCGCCCAGGGTGGTCAGGGCGGCGACGACGAACAACGTTCCGGTGCCCCGGGAGCGGGCATCGAGCGTGGACATGTAACTCCGAACAGCAGTAGTACTACGACAGGTCGTCGCTCATCCTATGCCGATCGGTCCGTTCCCCGAGCCCGCGTGCCGCCAATGCCTCGCCGGTGGCCACCGCATAGCCCACCGCCCGCACCACCAGGGGCGAGATCAGGGCCAACGGATTCCGCTCCAGGCCACGGGCCCGTGCGGCGTCGCGCACATCGCCGAACATGCCCAGCAGGTAGGGCACCGACCGCAACATCACCGCCACGGCCAGCGCGAACTTCTCCGGATCCAGACCCACGAACCGAAACGGACGTGCCACCGCGGTCAGGCCATCGACCAGTGCCGGGGTGGGTTGGGTGGCGATCAACAACCGTGCCGAATACACCGCCACCAACAGATTCGCCGCGATGAACACCGCTTGCCGCCAGTCGTTGAACCACAGGTGATACCCGACCAGCATCACCACCAGGGCGACGATCACCGC
>JAAYAO010000455.1 GCA_012719335.1 Propionibacterium sp.
AACCCTCGTTCGGCGAACACCCGACGCCCCACCGTGATCAACTGCTCACGGCGTTCCGCCCCCGTCATCCTGGTGCGGCGACTCTTCTCGCTGGCCATGGGATCAGTCTGCCCGATAGTCACCAAGTCGAGTCCGGCGCCGGTTCGCGGTAAGCTGCATCGGCAGTGGGTTTCGGCTCACTGATCCCCGGTTGGTCTGCCGGCAGGGCCCGCCTGACTTTGAATCAGGATTAGCGACGTAGGTTCGACTCCTACCCGGGGAGCTTCTTGGGCACGACGATGCCCGTCCGTCAGGAACGGGGGCCCTCGATGTCGGGGGTGGTGACCGAACGGTCGCTCGGCCCCGAGGTCAGGGGTAGTTCGCACTCCTGCCAGGCGGTCATTCCGCCGAGCAGGTTGGTCACCTTCGAGAACCCGGCCCGGCGCAGCATCGAGGCCGCGACGCTGGCGCGGTGGCCCACCCCGCAACTGACCAGAACCTCCGAGTCGCGGTCGATCTCGGGCCCCAGCTTGTCGACGTGTTCCTCGACATAGCCCACGTAGAGGTGATGGGCCGCCGGCACATGGCCACCCTCGAATTCCCCGTCGTCGCGCACGTCCAACAAAGGTGCGGACGGTTCGGGGCCCACCTCACCGGGCGTGGTGGTGTCGATCCGGGCCAGGGGCAGACCGGCATCCCGCCAGGCCTCGAAACCTCCGGCCAGCACGCCGCGAACCCCGTCCACCCCGATCCGGGCCAGGGCCATCACGGCCTGCTCCAGGGTGGCCTCGGCCACGGTCTCGGTCACCAGATACACCGGGGTGTCCGGTTCGGCGATCCAGCCGGCGAACATGCTCAGCCCCTCGGCCCAGATGCTGTAGGAACCGGGCAGATGCCCGGCGGCGAAGGCCTCGGGCGGGCGGATGTCGATCACGATGCCCTGTTCGGCCCGCTGCCGGAAATCCTGCGGTTGCAGCACCGACAGCCGGTTGGCGGTGACCACCGGGGCGATCCCGCCCTTGGCGTTGATCTCCTCCATGTGGACGAAGTAGGGCGGGCGGGGTGACCGTTCGTCGACCTTGCGCCGGATGAACTCGTCGCGATCCAACAGGAACACCGGGTTCGAGACCTTCTCCAACCCCAGCGTCGAATCGTCGCGGTCGGCGATGTCGGCACCACAGACCGACCCCGCACCGTGGGCGGGGAAGAGCAGGGTCTGATCACCCAGCGGCGCCAGCTTGCTGTGCACCGCGTCGTACAGCTCACCGGCCGCCTGCCCGGTACGGGTCGGGTCGGGCAGATCGGTGCGTCCGGTGTCCCCGATGAACAGCGTGTCGCCGGTGAACACGCCCCAGGCCAGATCCTCGATCTCGGGCAGGAACACGGCGTAACAGGTGCTTTCCGGGGTGTGCCCGGGAGTCGCCAGGGCCCGGAAGATCAGGCCCGCGGTTTCGAGTTCCTCACCGTCGGCCAGGACGATGTCGCCGTGCCCGAAATGGGGGTCCGCACCGACCACGATCCGGGCCCCGGTGACCTCGGCCAGAGGCGCGGCGCCGATCACGAAATCCTCCTGGCGGTGGGTTTCCAGAATGTGGCGGATGGTCAGCCCGTGGGTCTGGGCGGTGGTCAGGATGGTGTCGATGTCCCGTCCGGGATCGACCACCACCGCTTCGCCCTCGTTGCCGATCAGATAACAAATGTGCGCCAGCCCGGGCGCCTTGATCCGTTCCACGAGCATGAATGCGGCTCCTTCGTCGCAGCGGGTACCTCCACCGTAGCGACGCGCCCAACCGGGGTCGGACGGTGGTGCGCCGGGCAAGGCGATCGGCGTCCGCCCCGAAACCGGGACGGACGCCGATGAGTGGCACTGAGGCCGGATCAGCGACCGGAGTCGGGCAGCGCGCTGGGTACCGTGCCCGCTCCGGCCGGAATCACCACCAGCCGGGCCTCGGCGACACCGGATTCACCGGTGGCGCGCACGGTGTGCGCGCCGAGGGCGAAGTCGGCCGGCACCCGCCAGGTGAAGGTGGCGACCCCGTTGGCATCGGCGGTGACCGCCGGGGACGCGTACGAGTTGGTCTTCGACAGCCACTACCAGGACGAGAGCCCCCAGCGGGCCCAGTTGAGCGCGGTGCACACCGACGCCGAGGGCAATGAGGTGTCGCGGGCGATCATCCTCGACTACGGCCCCGAGGGTGCCGA
>JAAYAO010000456.1 GCA_012719335.1 Propionibacterium sp.
ACGCAAAGCGCCTGAGTCGTGCCACTGGTGTGGGGCGGAGTTGACGGTATTGCGTTGACCTGCGTCTTTGCTCGGCGGTCGGGGCAGTTCGGGTCACTAAGAATGGGGTGCTGGGTAGCCTTCGGGGTATGGCTTCGCGGTTCGTGCGCAAGGTGCGGACCGCATCCGGAGCGGTCGCGGTACAGGTGGTGAGCAAGACCGGTGGCGTGGTCGTTGGAGGACTCCCGCTTTGGTAGACAGTCATCCCGCTGGGACACTGTTTGCGAAGGAGAGATTGGGTTATGGGTTCTGCTCGTCGGAAGTACTCGGATTCGTTTAAGGCTGAGGCTGTTGATTTGGTGGTGACTTCGGGTCGGCCGGTGGCGGAGATTGCCCGGGATTTGGGTATCAATGAGGGAACGTTGGGGAATTGGGTGAATTTGGCGAGGAAACGTGGCGATCTGGCTGAGAGGCCGGTCACGATTGATGAGCGGGCCGAGTTGGCCGAGCTGCGGGATGAGAACCGTCGTTTGAAGATGGAGCGGGAGATCCTAAAAAAAGCGGCGGCGTGGTTTGCGAAAGAGAGCATGTGAGGTTCGCGTTCATCCGCGACTTTGCTGCCGAGCAGGACCGTAAACCACGCCGTGAGGATCGGATCCCGGTGACGTTGATGTGCGAGGTGCTCGAGGTCTCCCGGGCCGGCTACTACGCCTGGTGCACCCGGGCCCCATCTGAGCGTGAGCTCGAGGATGCGGAGCTGACCAAGCTGATCGTCGCCCTCGATGTCGAGCATCGGGGCCGGCTGGGGATCGAACGGCTGGTGGTCGAGCTGGCCAAGGCCGGCCACCACCATTCTCCCAAGCGGGTCCGTCGCCTGGCCCGCGCGGCGGGGCTGGTGTGCGTGCACCCGCGTCCGTACCGGGCCACCACCGTTGCCGATCCGGTCAACTCGCGCGGCCTGGTCGACCTCGTCGGGCGTGACTTCGTGCCCGAGGCGCCCGGGCAGATCTGGTACACAGACATCACGTACGCCAAACTCTGGAGCGGGTGGGCCTACCTTGCGGTGATCATCGACGGGCACACCCGCAAGGTCGTCGGCTGGGCCCTCGATACGCACATGCGCACCTCGCTGGTCACTGACGCCTTGTCCATGGCGATCACCAACCAGAACCCCGGAATCGGGGAATGCGTGATCCATTCCGATCGGGGTGCGCAATTCACCTCCGCCGCATTCCGGGACCTGGCCCTGGCGAACGGGATCATTCCCTCGGTCGGGCACACCGGAATATGCTTCGACAATGCAATGGCCGAGGCATTCAACGCGACCATCAAGAAAGAACTCGTCCACCTCCACTCCTGGCCCACCATCGAGAAACTACGGAAAGAGGTATTCGCCTACATCGAGATCTACTACAACCGGAAAAGACCACACAGCCGGATCGGTTATCTCACCCCCTGGGAAAGAGAGACGAGATGGGCTGAAATGCTTGACAACAACACCACTAAAGCAGCATGATTTCAGTGTCTACAAAAGCGGTCGGCCTCCAAGCGGTGTGCGTGGTGACAGCCTATGGCGGTCAGTGTTGGAGGTCGATAAGACGGTCGTTGAGGGGTGGGAGTACCGCCGCTCGATCGGAGCGTTCGTGGTTCGGGTCCGTCCCTACCTGTGGCAGCAGCAGCGGTGTGGTCGGTGCCGGATCCCGGCGGGGTTGTACGACCAGGGCAAGGGCACTCGGTTGTGGCGGGCTTTGGACTTCGGGGACACGCAGGTGTTCCTGGAAGCGCCTGCGCCTCGGGTGGCGTGCGCTGAGCACGGTGTGGTGGTCGCGCACGTGCCCTGGGCCCGTCACGGAGCCTGGCACACGCTCAGCTTCGATCGCCGGGTGGCGTGGCTGGCGATGGGGATGGCCAAGTCCAGGCTCGCGGAGCTGATGCGGATCGCCTGGCGCACCGTCGGG
>JAAYAO010000457.1 GCA_012719335.1 Propionibacterium sp.
CCGCGATCGTGCCGTGGAACTTCCCGGCCTTCCTGGCCGCGGCCAAGATCGCCTCCGCCCTGGCCGCCGGCAACACCGTGGTGGTCAAGCCCGCCGAGAGCGTGGCGCTGAGCATGCAGAAGTTCGTCGACGTACTCAACGAGGTGCTGCCCGCCGGGGTGCTCGGCATCGTGCACGGCGGCCCCGAGGTCGGCAAGGCGCTGATCGACAACCGCGACGTGCGCAAGGTGTCGTTCACCGGTTCGACCAAGGTCGGCCGGATCATCATGCAGCAGGCCGCCGAAACGCTCACCCCGGTCACCCTGGAATTGGGCGGCAACGACCCGGCCATCGTGCTGGACGACGCCGACCTGCTCTACACCGCGACCACCCTGGCCCACAGCGCCTTCTACAACGCCGGCCAGATGTGCATCGCCCCGAAGCGGGCCTATGTGCCGGCCGACAAGGTGGACGAGTTCAACCGGATCTTCGCCGAGGCGATGGCCCAACTGCCCGTCGGTGACGGTGCCCAAGCCGGGGTCAAGGTCGGCCCGTTGCACAACCGGGCCCAGCTCGACATCAACAAGCGACTGCTCGAGGACGCGGTCGGCCGGGGCGCCACGATCGTCGCCGGCGGCGAACCCGGCACCGACCTGCCGGGCCACTTCCTGCAGCCCACCCTGGTCACCGGGGTCGACGACTCCTTCGACCTGGTCTCGCAGGAACAGTTCGGCACGGTCTTCCCGGTCGTGGCCTACACCGACGTCGACGAGGTGATCGACCGGGTGAACAGCCAGGAATACGGGCTGGGCGCCTCGGTCTGGGGCAGCCAGGAACGCGCCACCGAACTCGCGCACCGGATCGAGGCCGGCACCGTGTGGGTGAACCAGCACAACGCGCTGGAGGTGAACCTGCCCTTCGGTGGGGTCAAGCAGTCGGGCTTCGGCCGCGAGGGCGGCGTCGTCGGTATCGACAACTTCAGCCAGTGGCGGGTGATCGACGTCCGTCGCGGCGGCTGAGGCCTCCCGACAGTGTTTCCGGGCCGGATCGCAGATCGCTGCGGTTCGGCCCGGCCCCGTTTACAGTGGGCGGATGCAGCCGACCCGTACCCGCTGGTTCCCGTGGCTGGTGGCCGCGGTGAGCATCGCGCTGGTGGTCGGCTCGGTATCGCTGGCGGGCGGGTTCGCACCCGCCGACCGGCATGCACGGGTGCCGGTGGTGGCCACCGGTGAACCCATCGAGACCCGCAACTGGCGCATCGTGGTGCACCGAGCGGTGCTCACCGACACCCGACCCGGCGGTGGGGAACTGCCCGAACCGGTGCTGCGACTCGAACTGCACCTGACCAACCTGAGCGACCACACCCGCGACCGGCCCCGGCTCGGGGTGGTGTCGCTGGACACCGACCGCGGCATCATCGAGCAGGCCGACTGGTCGGCCCCCGAACCGCGCCGGGTCGACCTGGATCCGCAGGTGCCCCGGCGGGTGTTCGTGGACTTCCCGATGGAGGACAAGGAGGTGTCGGTGCTGATCCGCACCGAAACCGAATCCTGGAGTTACGCCGACGCGGTGGCGACCGAGGCCCTCGGGGAACCGGTCGCCCGGGTGCAACCACGGATCGAGGACGAACGGGGCGTCCGGTGACCGATTCGGGGTGGCGATCGGTACGCGGCCGGCTGGCGCTGGGGGTCTGCCTGGTGCTGGCGATGACACTGGTGCTGGCCCGTCCCGACCCGGACCGGGACCGGTTCACCGTGGTGCGCACCGGCGCCGACGGGTGGGGCCGGACGACCGCCTTCGACGCCCGGATCGAGCGGGTGGGGGTCACCACCGTGATGCCCGCCCGGGTGGACGGGGACCCGGTACCCACCGAGCAACGGTGGGTGGTGGTCGACTACACCGTCCGGGCCCACCGGGAACGTCTCGACGCGAATCGGCTCTGGCTGATCACCGCCGCCGGCGACCGATACGCCGCCCGCCCCGAGTTCGCCGGCTTGGGGGTGTCGCTGCTGGATGCCGGGTTCACCGGACGTGGCACCGCGGTGTTCGAGGTGCCGCCGGAGGCGATCGCGGGCCTCACCGTCCGGGTCGGCCCGTTGCACACCGACCGGCGCCCCTGGGATGTGGTGGTCGAACACGAACCGACCATCGAGCAGGTGCCGGCCGGCACCGCCGGTGAGCCGGTCGTGGAGGTGACCCGATGAACCCGCCGCGCAACCTGGTGCTGCTACCCTCCGGACGGTCGGTGCTGTTCGGTTTGATCGGGCTGGTCGCGGCGGTGCTGGCGACCACCCTCGTGGCGAGCGTGCTGTCCTCGGCGTGGAGCCCCGTGCCGCGGGCCGGGCCGGGGGAGTCGGTCGACGCCGCCGGGCTGCGGTTCACCGTCGAGGAACTGTCCCGAAGCGCGGGGCTGCCCGATGCCGACGGGGTGCCGGTGCCGGTGCCCGACGGCGCCGAAGTCGTGGTGCTGCGGTACCGGGTCGAGGTGA
Organism: Propionibacterium sp.; assembly: GCA_012719335.1. Classification (GTDB taxonomy): domain Bacteria; phylum Actinomycetota; class Actinomycetes; order Propionibacteriales; family Propionibacteriaceae; genus JAAYAO01. The sequence continues at coordinate 2,469 of JAAYAO010000457.1, forward strand.
TCGACCCCGGTGCGGACACCACGATCCACTGCCGGGTCGACCTGAGCGACGGCCGACGCACCTGGCCCACCGACCTGCGCTGGCTGGGTCGCGTCGAACCACTCGGCGCACCGTCGTGCGCCGGTACCGGTGACGAACCGTTGGCCCCGGACCGTCCGGTGCACACCGCTGCACTGTTCGTGCTGCCCGCCGGTGCCGAACCTTTGACCGCCGAGGTCACCTTCGGGGAACACACCGTCCGGTTCGTCGAATGACTCAGTCACCCACCCGGGCGGCCCGCCGCAATCGGGCCTCCCGCCACCCGGCCCCGGTGGTGTCGGCCACCCCACGATCGAAGGCGGCCGCCCACAGGGCGACCTGTAGGGGTGCGAACACCAGCCCGGCCAGCAACCGGCGCACCGGGGCGTAGGCCTGGGCCGACTCGGCCGGCAGCGGGCCGCCGAGCACCAACAACAACCAATCCCAGCCCAGGGCCAGACCGGTCAGGGCCGCACCCAGCACCAGATAGGAGCCGACGAACCGGGGCCCGGCCGCGGCGATCAGCCGCAACGAGTGCAGCACCGGCAGCCACTTGTCGCGCAGGTCGGCCCCGGCACCCTCGACCGCCCATCGCACCGGCGCCCAACCGGTGCCGCCGGTGCGGGCCGCGGCCCGATCCACGGTGGCCTCCCACCGGGTACCGCGGGTCAACGAGCGGGCGCCGATCCGCCACCCGAAGACCGTCGCGGTGAGGGCCAGCCACATCAACGGCAGGGCCACCTGGTGGGTGAGGGCCGGCACCCCGGTGGCCCACACCCAGTCGACGGCGGCCTGCACCACCGCCGGAACGCGGGGCCCGAACCAGTCCCCGAGGGCGGTCAGGGCGGCCTGCCAGGTGTCCAGCCACCACTGCGCCACCCGTCGGGTCGACAGCCACGCGGTCAGATCACGACCGAGTTGCACCGCGGCGATGAAGGTGGCGAGCACACTCATCCCGTCCAGCAGGTGACCGAGCAGACCCGGCCAACCCCGCGGCGGCCGACGCCGGTCGAACCAGCCGAGGGCACGGCGCAGCACCCAGGCCGCGGCGGCCAACACCAGGTAGAAACGCCAGTCGGTCAGGTGCACCGACCACTCGGTCACCGCCGCGCCGTGCAGGGTCAGGTTCGTCGACACCAGGCGGGTCACCTCCGCCTGGGTCAACCCCCACACCGCGTACACGGCCAGGAACGGGCCCAGGGTGGTGGCCAGCACCGTGTGGGTGGATCGTTGCGGGTCGGCCCGCGGTGAGGTGGCGGGGGCGACCGGGCCGGTGCCGCCGGTGATCAGGTACGGGCGCACCGAGTGAATCATCATGATCAGCGCGACCAGTTGGGCCACCATGCCCAGTACGAAGATGATCGTGGCCACGATCCGGTGTTCGGCCCCCAACGCGGCGGCCGCGAGCACGGCCAGCTCGTGCACCGCGAAACCCACACCCCACCAGAACACCAACCGGGGCAGCGCGCGCAGCCACAGGGACAGGGTTTCGCCTGCCAGCAGGGCCAGCTCCTCCGCGGTGCGCACCTGGCCACTATATGCAGCAGACAGCGGTCGGGGAGGGCGGAAAAATGTGTGAAGATGGCCCCCATGGCCAACAGACCCCGCGGACGCGAAACTCTCGGCGACATGGTGCGTTCGATGGCGTTGCTGGTGCTGCCGGTGCTGGGGGTGATCGCGCTGATCACCGTGGTGCCCGAGGAAGACGAGAACATCGACCCGGTCGACTGGCAGCCGGTGCTGGCCCAGGCCCGTGCCGAAGCCCCCTACCCGGTGTTGGCGCCGACCGCCATCCCGGAGGGCCCGGGGCAGTGGATGGCCCGGCATGCCCGGTGGAGCCCGAGCAGTGAACACGTGCCCGATGATGTCGGTGGCAATCACTGGATGGTGGCCTTCCTCGACCCGAATCAGGTCTACATCGCGCTGCACCAGAGCGACGCCCCGGAACTGCCCACGGTGCAGAAGCTGACCCGGGAGGGCGTCCGCGATGGTGAGCAGGAGATCGACGGACGTACCTGGGAGCAGCGGGTGTCGGCCGACGACCGCACCCGATCACTGGTGTGGCACGAGGACGGGGTGACCACCGTGGTGGTGGGCGACACCGGTTACGAACAGTTGACCGCCTTCGCCGGCACCCTGACCACCGGCGACTGAC
>JAAYAO010000056.1 GCA_012719335.1 Propionibacterium sp.
GCTGCGGGAGGGGCTCGACCTGCCCGAGGTGTCGCTGGTGGCGATCCTGGACGCCGACAAGGAGGGCTTCCTGCGCAGCGAACGGTCGCTGATCCAGACCATCGGCCGGGCGGCCCGCAACGTGGCCGGCCAGGTGCACATGTACGCCGACAAGATGACCCCGTCGATGACCGCCGCGATCGACGAGACGAATCGCCGCCGCGCGGTGCAGATCGCCTACAACACCGAACACGGCATCGACCCGCAACCCTTGCGCAAGAAGATCGCCGACATCACCGACATGCTGAACCGTGAGGACGCCGACACCCGCGACCTGGTGCGCCAGGTCGGCGGCACCCCCGACAAGGCCTACGGCGACGTGATGGTCGACACCCCGCGCAAGCAGGTGTTGAACCGTCCCGCCGCCGAGATCGCCGAACTGATCACCGAGCTGACCGACACGATGCACACCGCCGCGAAGGACCTCCAGTTCGAGATGGCCGCCAAACTCCGCGACGAAGTGGCGGAGTTGAAGCGTGAACTGCGCCAGATGATCGAGGCCACCAAGTAGCCTCTGCCACACTGGCTGAGCTCTCACGCCGGTTGCGCACGCCCCGTTCGCGTCCCTCGCTGGTCGAGCCGCCGCGCGTGCGCGGCGTGTCGAAACCCCGTGCGCCACGCAGCCGAAACACCTGCAGAGAAGCACCACCCACCCTCGATGACCGAAACCGCAAGCCTGGGGCGAACCACGGCCAATATGGCTTCGGCCCCGCTCATGCGTGAGGTCTCAGTCATGACCGCGGGCCGAGCGAACTAACCAGCGCACTGCACCAGTACATGGGATCGGGGCCTGCCCTTGGCCCACCGCGGTACGCCCGCTAGGTTGTCACCATGAACTACGTGCAGCCCTAGGAGGCCGGGCGTTCGACGCCCTGAGCAGCTCTCCTGGATTCTTCTCCGCCGTGTGGCGGGGCTTCACGTATTGGAGTCTTCATGACCGGCACCCCGGGTGCCGGGAGTTATCGTGCTCTGCTGTCCGATCGTTCGCTGCGGCGTGCCTATCTGGCCAGCACAGCCGGACGGTTCGGCTATGCGGTGCTCCCGCTGTGTTTGTTGTTCACCATTGCCCGTTCGTCGGGTTCCTTTCCGGTGGCCGCCACGGGTCCGCAACGACCCTTTGGCGGACGGGAACAAGAGACTCGGGTGGCTGGCGACAGTGGTATTTCTCGGGCTCAACGGCCTCGAGTTGGATGCACCGGACGACGAGGTCCACGACGTGGTCATCGCTGTGGCCAGCGGTGAACTGGGCCACGTTCGTGCAGCCGAACGACTCCGGACCTGGTTCTGACCGCACAGGCCAGGGGCGCCCCTCGGGCACGAAACAATGGTCCGGGGCCGGCCGACAATCACGCAGCCGGCAGATTCACCAGCCGCGTTCGCGCCATTCGGCCAGCGAGCCGCGCTCCTCGCCCAGGGTGGTGGGGTTGCCGTGTCCGGGGTGAATCACGGTGTCGTCGTCGTGGACGTTGAACAGTTTGGTCTCCACTCCGTCCAGCAGTTGGGTGAACTCCTCGGGTGAGTGCGTCTTGCCCACCCCACCGGGAAACAAGCAGTCTCCGGTGAACACGTGGACGGCGTCGGTCTCGCCGGTGTCGAGCACCAGGGCGATGCCGCCGGGAGTGTGCCCGGGTAGGGCGATCACCTGCAGGTCGAGGTCGTCGACGATGACCCGGTCGCCCTCCCACACGGTGGCGTCGATGGTCACCCCGGCACCCTCGGCGATCGCCTCGGCATCGGGGGTGCCCGCGATCAACTCCGCACCGGTGTGTTCGGCGAGGTTCGCCAGGGCCTGCCAGTGGTCGGGGTGGCGGTGGGTGGTGATGATCGTGGCCACCTCCCGCGCGCTGATCAGGTCGGTCAGCGCGCCGGGGTCGGCGGCGGCGTCGATCAGCACGCTGCGTCCGCCCATCGGGGTGATCAGGTAGGCGATGTTGTCCATCGATCCCACCGACCGGGCCCGAATCTCGGTGCCGTTGCTCAGGGTGGTGCTGGTGTCCAAAGCCATCGAAATCTCCTCGCGAATCAGTAGTTCGGCACGGTGACCCGGTCGCCACCGGTCACCGCATCGTCGTCCAGTCGGCCGAGCAGCCAGCCGAGCAGTCGCTGCACCGATCCCGACACCACCGGCGCGTCCGCCCCACCGGCGGCGGCCACCTCGGTGCCCTCGGCATCGACCAGCCGCACCGCCAGGTCGGGGTTGACCCCGCTCAACCGGGTGAACGTCCGCTCCAGCATCCAACGCGCCGGCTCGGGGTCCAGGTCGTCGAAGGTCATCCCGATCCGCAGGTCGATGTGGTGCACCGCCACCTCGGTGAGCCGCTGCACGACCACGTACTCGGCCCGGTCGTGGGTGAGGTTCGGCCGCATCTGCAACGGCGCGGCCCACTGCTCGTCGTCGAGTTCGTCCAGGGCGGTGTTCAACCGGCCGGCCGAGCGGTCCAGATCTTCCTGGATCTCCAAACCGTCGCGTCCGGCCCCGGTCTCGATGTCGGCCTCCCGAGCCTGGTTCGAGTCGTACATGAATACCTGCTCACCGCGCTGCAGGCCCTCCACGACCCGGCTGATCGCGTCGGCGTTGCGGGCCAGGTGGGTGGCGACGTGGGCGCGGGTCCAGCCGGGCAGGGCCGACGGGTCCCGCCAGGCGTCGGCGTCGAGCTGGATCGTGTCGCCCAGCAACGCTTGGGTGGCGGTCAGTTTGGCGTGCCGCATGGTCTGCAGATCGGGGCTGCTCATGGATTCAACTTAACCTGTCGGTGCGGGCGCCTACCATGGCCTGCGTGAATGATCAGCTCGTGATCCAGGGTGCCCGGGAGCACAACCTTCGTGATGTCAGCCTCGAATTGCCTCGGGATTCGCTGATCGTGTTCACCGGGTTGTCCGGTTCGGGCAAGTCGAGCCTCGCCTTCGACACCATCTTCGCCGAGGGGCAACGCCGCTACGTCGAGTCGCTGTCGGCCTACGCCCGCCAGTTCCTCGGTCAGATGGACAAGCCGGACGTCGACTTCATCGAGGGCCTCTCCCCGGCGGTCGCGATCGACCAGAAGTCGACCAGCCGCAACCCGCGGTCCACGGTCGGCACGATCACCGAGGTGCACGACTACCTGCGGCTGCTGTACGCCCGCGCCGGGCGTCCGCACTGCCCCGAATGCGGTGAGCCGATCACCAAACAGACCCCCCAGCAGATCGTCGACCGGCTGCTGGAACTGCCCGAGGGCACCCGGTTCCAGGTGCTCGCCCCGGTGGTGCGCGGACGCAAGGGCGAGTACCTCGAACTGTTCCGTCAGCTCGCCACCGACGGGTACGCCCGGGTACGAGTGGACGGGGAGGTGCACCAGGTCACGTCCCCGCCGACCCTGGCCAAACAGCGCAAACACAACATCGACGTGGTCGTCGACCGGCTCGCGGTCAAGCAATCCGCCCGCCGCCGGCTCACCGACTCGGTCGAAACCGCGCTGCGGCTGGCCAACGGCGTGCTGGTGATCGACTTCGTCGACCGCGACGCCGACGACCCCGACCGGGAGCGTCGCCTCTCCGAACGGCTCGCCTGCCCCAACGACCACGACATCGCGATGGAGGAGCTGGAACCGCGCTAGTTCTCCTTCAACGCCCCGTGGGGGGCCTGCCCCGAGTGCACCGGCCTGGGCACCCGGATGGAGGTCGACCCGCAACTGGTGGTGCCCGACGACTCGAAGAGCATCGACGACGGGGCGATCGCCCCCTGGTCGGGCGCGCACGTGTCCGACTACTTCAAGCGGCTGGTCAAGTCGCTCGGCGACGCCGAGGGCTTCGACACCACGATGCCGTGGGCCGAGCTGCCCGAACGGGCGAAACAGTTGGTGCTGCACGGTGCCGGCGAGCCGGTCTACGTCCGCTACCGCAATCGGTACGGACGCGAACGCAGCTACACCGCGAACCTCGAAGGTGTGGTGCCCTATGTCACCCGCCGCCACCAGGAGGCCGAAACCGACGGCACCCGCGACCGGTTCGCCGGGTACATGCGCGAGGTGCCCTGTGAGGCCTGCCACGGCGACCGGCTCAAGCCGTCCACCCTGGCGGTCACCGTGGGTGGGCGCAATATCGCCGAGGTGTCGAACCTGTCGATCGCCGAGGCCGCCGAGTTTCTGCACGGTCTGGAGCTGACCGACCGCGAGGCGCAGATCGCCCAGCAGGTGCTGAAGGAGATCCACGCCCGGCTGCGGTTCCTGCTCGACGTCGGCCTCGACTACCTCACCCTGTCGCGGGCCGCCGGCACCCTGTCCGGCGGTGAGGCGCAACGGATCCGGCTCGCCACCCAGATCGGCTCCGGCCTGGTCGGGGTGCTGTACGTGCTGGACGAGCCGTCCATCGGCCTGCATCAGCGCGACAACCGCCGGCTGATCGAAACCCTGATTCGGCTGCGCAACCTGGGCAACACCCTGATCGTGGTCGAACACGACGAGGATACGATCCGCTCGGCCGACTGGATCGTCGACATCGGCCCCGGCGCGGGGGAGCACGGCGGTCACATCGTCGCCGCCGGCCCGCTGGCCGAGGTGCTGGGCACCGAGAACTCCCTCACCGGCGCCTACCTCTCCGGACGCCGCACCCTGCCGCTGCCCGCACACCGCCGGCCCCGGGTGGCCGGGCGCGAACTCACCGTCACCGAGGCGGTCGAGAACAACCTGCGCAACGTCGACGTCACCTTTCCGCTCGGCCAGTTCATCGCCGTCACCGGGGTGTCGGGTTCGGGCAAGTCGACCCTGGTGAACCAGATTCTCTACACCGGCCTGGCCAAGCAGCTCTACAACGCCCGCACCGTGCCCGGCCGGCACCGGGCGATCAAGGGCGTCGAGCACATCGACAAGGTGATTCACGTCGACCAGTCACCGATCGGCCGCACCCCGCGGTCGAACCCGGCCACCTACACCGGGGTCTTCGACCGGATCCGCAAACTGTTCGCCGAAACCCCCGAGGCGAAGGTGCGCGGCTACCAGCAGGGCCGGTTCTCGTTCAACATCAAGGGCGGCCGCTGCGAACACTGCACCGGCGACGGCACGATCAAGATCGAGATGAACTTCCTGCCCGACGTGTACGTGCCCTGCGAGGTCTGCCACGGTGCCCGGTACAACCGGGAAACCCTCGAGGTGCACTACAAGGGCAAGTCGATCGCCGAAGTGCTCGACATGCCGATCGAGGAGGCGTTGGAGTTCTTCGCCCCGATCAACCTGATCGCCCGCCACCTGCAAACCCTGGTGGACGTCGGGCTGGGCTACGTGCGGCTCGGACAGCCGGCCACCACCCTGTCGGGCGGTGAGGCGCAGCGGGTGAAGCTGGCCAGCGAACTGCAACGCCGCTCCACCGGACGCACCCTGTACGTGCTGGACGAGCCGACCACCGGCCTGCACATGGAGGACATCAGCAAACTGCTGCTGGTGCTGCAACGCCTGGTCGACCAGGGCAACACGGTGATCGTGATCGAACACAACCTGGACGTGATCAAGTCCTGCGACTGGGTGATCGACATGGGCCCCGAAGGCGGCTCCGGCGGCGGCCTGGTGATCGCCGAAGGCACCCCCGAGGACGTCGCCCGCGTCGAGAACTCCTACACCGGCCAGTTCCTCGCCGAAGTACTCACCGGCGCCGACGTCCCGGTCGGCGACCCGAACACCAACCTGCAAGCCGAACTCGTCGCCGCCGAAACCAACGGCACCAAACCCAAGACGAAACGCACCCGCACCAAGAAGTCCTGACCCCGGGGTCAGCGGCGGCCGCGGCGGGTGGCGAGGTAGGCGTCGAGGGCGGGGGTGAAGGGGCGCAGGTCGGGGCCGTCGATGGCGCCTTCGGGGACGTCGCGCAGCAGCAGGGCCCAGACGGTGCCGCGCAGTTTCGGGTCGGCGACGGCGATCTCGTCCATGGCCTGGATCAGGCGGCGGTGGGCCTGGTGTTCGCGGGCCAGTACTTGTCGGCCGTGCGCGAGGGCGTCCTCGGCGATCTTGTCGCCGACACTCGGCCACCAGGTGCGCCGGAAGGCCTCACCACGCTTCTTCGCGGCGAGTTCGGTTTCCATCCGGTGCACTGCGGCGGTGGTGTTCTGCAGGGCGGTTTCGCTGTACTCGGTGACCTGCCACAGGTAGGCGGGGGTGACCAGTTCACCGAGGTCCTCCATCGCGTCCACCAGCCGGCGGGCTTCGGCCGAGGCCCCACCGGGGCGTCCCCAGTTCATCATGTCCGCGGCCAGCCCCATGCCCATATCGGCGAGCTGGGCGAAGGTGGACGAGGTGCTCAGGCTCTGCCCGGTGGCCCCGAACTGCCGCAGCCAGGTCTGGATCTGCCCCATCACCGGGTCGGCCGGCACCAGCGAGGCACCGGGGGAGCGCAACGGCTTCGACGACGTGTCCTCGCCGGCGGTGATCGCCTTGCGGACGTGCTTGTGGCCGGCGGGCAACTCCTTGCCCGACATGCCCTGCACCAGCCCCTTCGACACCCCGTCGGCCAGATCCCGGTACGTCGCATCCGGCAAGCCGGCGAGGTTGTCGACCACCGCCGTCCGCACCGCCCGGGCGTTGACCAACTCGTCGGCCTGCATCCGGGCCAACTGACGGTGCCCGGGCGGCAGGGCCGACAGGGTTTCCTCGACCTTGATCATCGCGAGGTCGGTGTTGGTCATGTTCTTGTCGGCGATGAACCGCAGATGCGGCGATTCGCTCACCTCACGTACCTGCCACAACAGTTGAGCCGGCTTCTCGGAGCTCCCGGGAAGTTGCTTGCGGGCCTGGGCGGTCACCGCCGCACGCCGAACCCCGGCCACCGCGGCGGCCACTGCGGTCACGGTCACCAGCAGGCCGACGATGGTCAGCACGATCAGGGCAGCGTTCATCAACTCTCCACTTCGGGTACCGCTCGATTCTATGGCCGGGCCCGGCCGGGCATCCGCACCAGCAGGGCGGCGGGCTCCACCCGAAACCTGACCCGGGTCGCCTCCCGCACGGCATCACCGTCGAGTTGCACCCCGGCCGGTTCGGCCAGGTGCACGATCACCTCGCGCGCCCGCGTCCGGACGAGTCCGTCACCCCACACCGGCCGCCGGCTCAGGCCACTGACCGCCACCGACACCCACTGCGCGGGATGCTTGATTCGAGCTTGCAACACGTCGAGCAGCCCGTCATCGGGGCGAGCCCCCGGAAACACCTGAATTCCTGCCGGAATACCCGGACAATTGCCCACCAGCAGCGACCACGCCTCGGTGCGGGTTTCCACCCCGTCGATGACCAGCCGCATCGGCAGGGGAGCGTCGGTCATCCGGCGGGTGCCGCGCACCAGGTACGACAACCAGCCGAACCGGCGCTTCACCGCGGTGTCGGTGTCGGCGAAGGTCGCGGCGTCGTGGCCGACCCCGGCCAGCACCACGAACCCGTCCTCCTGGCCCCAGCCCGCGGTGCCGACCCCGAAGGCCACCCGGCCCACATCGAGCGGACGATCGATTCCGCCCAGGGCCACCCGCACCTGCCCGGCGAGGCCGGCGGGCAACCCCAGGTTGCGGGCCAGCACATTGGCGGTGCCCAACGGAATCACCCCCAGCGGCACACCGGTGCCGACCAGCCCCATGGCGACCGACCGCACCGTCCCGTCCCCGCCGGCGGCGATCACCAGATCAGCCCCGTCGGCCACCGCCCGGGCGGCCTGAGCGGTGCCGGGTTCGGCGACGGTGGTCCAGTCGATGGTCAGCTCAGCGGCCGAGCGGCGCAGCAGATCCAGCAGCCGGGCGTGCCGGGCCGGCCGCGACATCGGGTTGCCGATCAGCGCCACCCGCGGAGGTGGCGGCCCGGGCGGGCCGTTCAGGCGCCACCCACCTCGATGGTGGATCCGTTCACGGTGACCGGCGCCTCGGGCAGCGGCTCCAGGGACGGGCCGGCGGTGACCGAACCGTCGTTGATGTCGAACTCCGAACCGTGGCACTGGCAGACGATGTTGGTCTGCTTCACCACCGTCACCTTGCAGAACTGGTGCGGGCAGATCGCCGAGAAGCCCCGGAAATCACCCTCGGTGGGCTGGGTGACCACGTAGTTGTCGAGGATCGTCCCGCTGCCCACCGGTACTTCGGCGGCATCGACGGTTTCGGCTTCGCCCTCGTCGGGGCGGCCGGTGTCGCGGGGTTCGGTGCAGGCACTCAACCCCAGGCCGGTGGCTCCGACCAGGGCGGTGACCCCCACCCCCTTCAACACGGTGCGGCGGTCGACGCCGGAGACGGCTTCATCGGCGAGATTTTGGTTCACAGGCTTGGCAGACACGCCTCAGATCCTAGGTGTGACCACAAACGCAAGCGAAAGCAGGTCTTTCGGGGGTTTTGGGCAGAACGACCCCTCCTGGCTTGCGTTTTCGGTGACGGGGGCGGTCGGGGTTGCGGTCGGACGGGTTTCGACACGGCGCTGCGCGCCTGCTCAACCGGCGTCCGGTGTCCTGATGCGCAGTATCTGCTCGACCGGGGTCCGTCCGAGCTCGTTTCGGCATGGGGCCCAGCGCCTGCTCAACCTGCGTGGTGTTGGCAGGGGCAATGCCCGACCCCTCCCGCATCGGCTACTACGCAACGTCATAAAGTGATGCCCGAACCGGAACACCGGCCCATCACCCCTAGGACGACCCGTGACAGCACAGCGCACTCCCGTCCCGCAGGCACGCCCCACCCGCTGGCGCGCACTCGTACTCGCCCTGTTCGGCACCCTGATCCTGGCCGGTTGCGGCACCCCCGCCGAACAACCCGGCGACCACCAGATCGGCGGCGAAGCGAACCTGCAACTGCCCGACCTGGGCCAGGTCGTCTTCTTCGGTGGCATGTCCGGGCGGGTGCTGCTCGGCATCGGCCTGGCGATCTGTGTGCTGGGGCTGGGCTTCGGGGTGCTCACCTACGCGCAACTGAAGCGGATGCCCGTGCACCGGTCGATGCACGAGATCTCCGAGTTGATCTACAGCACCTGCAAGGCGTACCTGCTGCAACAGGGCAAGTTCCTGCTGGTGCTGTGGGTGTTCATCGCGGTGGTGATCGTCGCCTACTACAAGTTCCTGGTCGGATTCTCCTGGGGTCGGGTTGCGATCGTGATCGCGTTCAGCCTGATCGGCATGGCCGGCTCCTACGGGGTGGCCTGGTACGGCATCCGGGTCAACACCTTCGCGAACTCGCGCACCGCCTTCGCGTCGCTGCGCGGCAAGTCGTACCCGGTGCACTCGATCCCGATGCGGTCGGGCATGTCGGTGGGCATGGTGCTGATCAGTGTCGAGCTGTTCCTGATGCTGGTGATTCTGCTGTTCCTACCGGGGGAGATCGCCGGCTCCTGTTTCATCGGCTTCGCGATCGGTGAATCCCTGGGCGCCTCGGTGCTGCGCATCGCCGGCGGCATCTTCACCAAGATCGCCGACATCGGCTCCGACCTGATGAAGATCGCCTTCAAGATCAAGGAGGACGACGCCCGCAACCCCGGCGTGATCGCCGACTGCACCGGCGACAACGCCGGCGACTCGGTCGGCCCGTCCGCCGACGGTTTCGAAACCTACGGCGTCACCGGTGTCGCCCTGGTCACCTTCATTCTGCTCGGCGTACACGACCCGACGATGCAGGTCACCCTGCTGGTCTGGATGTTCGTGATCCGCGCGGTGATGCTGATCGCCTCGGTGCTGTCCTACCTGGTCAACAACGCCATCACCCGCGCCAAATGGGGGCAGGCCGAACGGATGGATTTCGAGCACCCGCTCACCAACCTGGTGTGGATCACCTCGATCGTGTGCATCGCGATGACCTTCATCACCTCCTGGCTGTTGTTGCACAACCTGGGTGACGGGCTGTGGTGGAAGCTGTCCACGATCATCACCTGCGGCACCCTGGCCGGCGCGCTGATTCCCGAACTGGTCAAGGTGTTCACCTCCACCAACTCCGCCCACGTGCGCGAGGTGGTGAAGAGCTCCCGGCAGGGTGGGGCGTCGCTGAACATCCTGTCCGGCCTGGTCGCCGGCAACTTCTCCGGTCTGTACCTCGGCTTCGGCATCATCATCCTGATGGCCGGCGCCTTCGCGATCTCCACCCTCGGGTTGGACGCGGTGATGCTCGCCCCGGCGGTGTTCGCCTTCGGCCTGGTCGCCTTCGGCTTCCTGGGCATGGGCCCGGTCACCATCGCGGTCGACTCCTACGGCCCGGTCACCGACAACGCCCAGAGCGTCTACGAACTGTCGGTGATCGAAGAGATCGACGGCATCGACGAGGAGCTCCGCCGCGATCACGGCTTCGACCCGCAGTGGGAGAACGCCAAGCAGATGCTGGAGGAGAACGACGGCGCCGGCAACACCTTCAAGGCAACCGCCAAACCGGTGCTGATCGGCACTGCGGTGGTGGGCGCCACCACGATGATCTTCTCGATCATCATGGGTCTGACCGCGGGTCTGACCACCGGCATCGAGAACCTGTCGATGCTGCACCCGCCGTTCCTGCTCGGGTTGATCACCGGCGGCGCGATCATCTACTGGTTCACCGGCGCGTCCATTCAGGCGGTCACCGCCGGCGCCTACCGGGCGGTCGAGTTCATCAGCGACAACATCAAGCTGGACGGGGTGACCAAGGCCTCCACCGAGGACTCCCGCAAGGTGGTGGAGATCTGCACCCAGTACGCCCAGCGCGGCATGTTGAACATGTTCCTGGCGGTGTTCTTCGCCACGCTCGCCTTCGCCTTCATCGAGCCGTACTTCTTCATCGGCTACCTGGTGTCGATCGCGATCTTCGGCCTCTACCAGGCGATCTTCATGGCGAACGCCGGCGGCGCCTGGGACAACGCCAAGAAGATCGTCGAGGTCGACCTGCACGCCAAGGGCACCCGCCTGCACGACGCCACGATCGTCGGTGACACCGTCGGCGACCCGTACAAGGACACCTCCTCGGTGGCGTTGAACCCGGTGATCAAGTTCACCACCCTGTTCGGCCTGTTGGCCGTCGAACTGGCGGTCAGCCTGACCGCCCGCGGGGTGGGGGCCTGGACGTGGGTGGTGGCCGCGGTCTTCCTGGTGATCGCGCTGGTGTTCGTGTGGCGCTCGTTCTACAAAATGCGGATCAGCGGCGAGATGAGCGACCCCGACGAGACCGGACGCCCCGCCCGACGCCGCACCACCCCGCCCGACCCACACGCGGGCGATAACGTGTCCACTGGTGATACCGCACTGAGCGAAAGGAGCCGGTGATGAGAATTGCCATCAAGTACGGCACCACCGACACCGGTAACGAACGGCTGATCGACCCGGCCGGGGCGATTCACGGCCACCAGGCCGGGCCGGTGCTGGTGCGCCGGCTGTTGAACCTGTTCGAGCCGGCGATCCTGATCGGCACCGAACGCGCCCAGGTGAACGGGTACGAGGTGCTGCCGCTGGACGAGATCGACGCCGAGAACACCGTCGTGATCAACATGGATGTGATCGACTCCACCGAGGTGTGGGGTGTGCTGCACACCACCGCGGCCGAACCGAAGGTGATGAACTTCGTCTGGTGGAACGCCTCCGAGGAGTACCACCACCTGGTGAACCAGGCCCTGCTGGGCTTGTCGTTCGCCCTGTTCCCGACCTTCGCGAACTCCGAACGCACCGCCAGTGAGGTGCGCGAGATCGTCGAGAAGTGGACGATCCCGCGGCTGGCCGACCGGGCCGAGTTGGCCTGGTCGAAGCTGGGCGTGCATCTGGGCCGGGTGCAGCCGCGCCGCGAAACCACCGTCCCGGTGGTGCTCTACCCGGCGATCTACGTGCACGGCCGCAAGCGTCCCTGGGATTTCATCGACGCGGTCACCGCGGTGGCGAAACGCACCCCGTTGAAGGTCGAGATGCGGTTGCACCACAAGCACCTCACCAGCGAACCGGCCATGGAGATGTCGACCCGCCAGTGGGCCTGGGTGGGGCCGTTGACCTCCACCCGCGAGGGCTACTGGGAGGCGCTGGCCGGTACCACCGCCTTCCTGGCCACCGCCACCGAGGAGTCCTACGGCCTGGGGTACGTCGAGGCGATGGTCTCCGGCGCGATCGGCATTTTCCCCGACCGGGAATGGGTGCCGCAGTTGTTGCCCGAGGGCTACCCGTTCATCTACCGCAACCTCGCCGAGGCCGAGGAGATGCTGTACCGGGCGGTCACCGACACCGACGCCTGCCGGGCCGAGTTGGACGAACTGGTCGGCGGCTCCTTCGTCGAATGGGTGCGTGAGAACCACGACGACACCGCCTTCGAGGCCGCGATGAAGGAAGCGGTCGCCGATTGGTTCGGCTGGCAACGGCTCGAAGCGATCAACGAAGCGTAGGGTGAATCCATGAGCGACATCGTGATTGCCGACAACCCCGAGCAGAAGCGTTGGGAAGCCCGCGACGGTGACGAGGTGGTCGGTTTCGCCGAGTACATCCTGACCGACGAGTTGGCCGTGTTTCCGCACACCGTGGTGCATCGCGAGGGCGAGGGCATCGGCGGCAAGATCGTGCGCGCCGCCCTGGACGCGGTGCGCGCCGAGGGCACGCGCAAGGTGATGCCGCAATGCCCGTTCGTGAAATCGTGCATCCAGAAGCACCCGGAGTACGCCGACCTTGTCTACTGAACAGCAACCCGTTCCGGACGGTTGGGCGACCTGCAGTCGACCGATCGCCCTGGTCACCGGTGCCTCCCGGGGCATCGGCTTGGCCGTGGCCCGTGACCTGGCCCGCGATCACCATGTGCTGGTGGGCGGCACCAACCGCGAAACCGTCGAAGCGGTGGTGGCCGAGATGGACACCGTCGAATCCCGCCAGGCCTGGCCGTTCGTCGCCGACCTGACCGACCGGGACGCACTGGTCGGCACCCTGGACGCGCTGGGCCTGACCCGGCTGGACGTGCTGGTGCATTCGGCCGGCATCGCCGAGTACGGCCCGATCGCCGACAGCGACCCGGCGATGTGGCAGCGCACCTTCGACCTGAACGTCTTCGCGGTGGCCGAACTGACCCGGCTGGTGTTGCCGATGCTGCGCCGAAGCAAGGGTCAGGTGGTGTTGATCAACTCCGGCGCCGGCCACAACGCCTCACCGAACAGCGGCGTCTACGCGGCCTCGAAGTTCGCCCTGCGCGCCCTCGGTGATTCGCTGCGCGCCGAAGAACGCGAACAGGTGCGGGTCTGCTCGATCCACCCCGGCCGCGTCGACACCGACATGCAACGCGAACTGCAGGCCTCCCTCGGCAACGACGACTACCGTGGCGAGAAGTACGTCCGCCCCGAAACGATCGCCGCCGCCGTCCGCCTCGCCGTCGACGCCGCCCCCCAAGCCATGGTCGAAGAAGTCATCGTCCGCCCCGTGATCGCCGGCTGACTCCAACGCCGGTTGAGCTGGGCACGACGCTCCGCCACGCTGGTTGAGCCGGGATCGCGGTGGCGATCCCGTGTCGAAACCCCCCTTCGGCGCGTTCAGTATGCGAAACGGCTGCATGGCGGCGTACCGAACCAGCCCTGGGGGAGGCGCAACTATCGGCTCTCGTCGTCGGTCGTGTCCCAGGGATTGACCAGGTGCACGCCCATCCCTTCGAAGTCCTTGGTGTTGCGGGTGGCCAAGACGTGTCCACCGGTGAGGCAGATTGCGCCGATCATCGCGTCCTCTGTCGAGGTGGGGCGTCCAGCAGCCCGACGCACTGCCTGCAGTCGTCCGAAGGCGATGGCTGCAGCCGTGTCATACGGCGCGATGGCCGCACCGAAGTTGGCGACCAGACTCTGCAACTCGTCATCGAGCAGCTGACGCCGACGTCCGGCGGGCAGCCGTTCGATGCCGTAAGCGAGCTCGCCGATCGTCACGCTGGTGAGTCCGAGGTCGTCCTGTTCTGACAACCACCGATGAACTGACGGGCTGGGCTTCGGGCGTAGTACTTCCGACACCACGTTCGTGTCGAGAATGATCATTCGAGATCGACCGGACGGGCGGGGGAGCGTTCGGGGATTTCGAGTTCGACGCCGCCGACCGACTCGCCCATCTCGATCAGGGCTCGACCGAGGTGGGTCGACCCCGCGACGGCCCCGGTCAGGATGGCGCGCACTTCGGCTTCCATCGAATGGCCGTGTGCGGCCGCGCGGATGCGCAGGCGTCGGGTGACATCGTCATCCAGGTTGCGAATGGTGATGGTTGACATGCCGCACCTCCCTCGTTCGGCATCAGTCAATGCTAGCAATGCCGCACGACGTAGGCTGGGGGAATGGCCGACCCGTCGCAGTATCGTCCGGCGGTGGGGGAGATCCCCACTGCGCCGGGGGTGTACCGATTCTGGGACTCCGAGGATCGGGTGATCTATGTCGGCAAGGCCAAGAGCCTGCGTCCCCGGTTGAATTCGTATTTCGTGGACGTGGCGGGGCTGTTGGAACGCACCCGGCGGATGGTCACCACCGCGGTGCGGGTCGACTGGACGGTGGTGTCCACCGAGGTCGAGGCGCTGCAGCTCGAATACTCCTGGATCAAGCAGTTCGAGCCGCGGTTCAACATCAAGTACCGCGACGACAAGTCGTACCCGTGGCTGGCGGTGACCTGGGCCGACGAGTTTCCGCGGGTGTTCGTCGGGCGGGGCGCGAAGAAGAAGGGCAACCGGTATTTCGGCCCCTTCAGCCATGCCTGGGCGATCCGCGAAACCGTCGACACCCTGCTGC
Source organism: Propionibacterium sp. (assembly GCA_012719335.1). Classification (GTDB taxonomy): domain Bacteria; phylum Actinomycetota; class Actinomycetes; order Propionibacteriales; family Propionibacteriaceae; genus JAAYAO01. The sequence goes on from JAAYAO010000056.1 coordinate 14,676, forward strand.
GGGTGTTTCCGATGCGGTCGTGTTCGACCGGGGTGTTCCGCAACGCCGAGCGGGCCAACCGGCCCTGCCTGCTGGGTTACATCGAGAAGTGTTCGGCCCCCTGCGTGGGCCGGATCGACGCCGAGGCGCACCGCGAGATCGTCGCCGACTTCTGCCAGTTCATGTCGGGCCACACCCAGCAGCTCACCCGCCGGCTCGAACGCGAGATGGCCGAGGCGGCCGAGAACCTCGAGTACGAGCGGGCCGCCCGGATCCGCGACGACCTGGGCGCCCTGGCCAAGGTCAACGAACAGAACGCGGTGGTGTTCACCGACGGCACCGACGCGGACGTGATCGGCCTGGCCGAGGACCCGCTCGAGGTGTCGATCCAGATCTTCCACGTCCGGCAGGGACGGATCCGGGGCCGGCGCGGCTGGGTGGCCGACCGGGCCGACGACTCGGCGGTCGACCGACTGATCGAGAACTTCCTGGTGCAGCTCTACGGCGACGCCGACCAGGCCGAGACGAACGGCTCGGTCACCCCGGTACCCCGTGAGGTGCTGGTGCCGATCCTGCCGCCCGAGCCGGACGTCCTGGCCGACCTGTTGAGCCAACTGCGCGGCGCCCGGGTGACCATCCGGGTGCCCCGCCGCGGCGCGAAGGCGGCGCTGATGGAGACGGTCACCGACAACGCCAAGGAGGCGTTGGTGCGGCACCGCACCCGCCGGGCGGCCGACCTGACCACCCGCAACCGGGCCCTGGAGGAGATCCGCGATGCCCTGGGCCTGCCGCAGGCCCCGTTGCGCATCGAGTGTTACGACATCTCCCACCTGCAGGGCACCGAGACGGTCGGGTCGATGGTGGTGTTCGAGGACGGGCTGGCCCGCAAGGGCGACTACCGCCGGTTCGTGGTGCGCGACGCCCGCGACGACACGTCCAGCATGTACGAGGTGCTGACCCGCCGGTTCAGCCGCTACCTGGCCGACAAGGAACTTCCCCCCGAGGAGCGACCCCGCGGGTTCGCCTACGCCCCGGGCCTGGTGGTGGTCGACGGGGGGCAACCCCAGGTGGCGGCCGCCCGACGGGCACTCGAAGAGCTGGGGTTGGCCGACATTCCGCTGTGCGGGTTGGCGAAACGGCTCGAGGAGGTGTGGCTGCCCGACGACGACTACCCGGTGATTCTGCCGCGCAGCAGTGAGGGCCTGTACCTGTTGCAGAGGATCCGCGACGAGGCGCACCGGTTCGCGATCGGGCACCACCGGGGCCGGCGGTCGAAGGCGATGATCGAGTCGTTGTTGGACGAGGTGCCCGGCCTGGGCCCGACCCGACGCACCGCGGTGCTGAAGAAGTTCGGTTCCTTGCGCAAACTGCGCGCGGCCACCGTCGAGGAGCTCACCGAGGTGCCCGGTATCGGCCCGTCCACCGCGGAGGCGATCGTGGCCACGGTGGCCGGTGACGAACCCGCCCCGGCGATCAACACCGCAACCGGCGAAATCATCACGGAAGGGGCATGATGTAACGGTGAGCACCCACCAACTGCCCCGAGTCGTAATCGTCACCGGCATGTCGGGGGCCGGACGATCCACCGCGGCCAACGCCATGGAGGATTCCGGCTGGTACGTGGTCGACAACCTGCCGGCCGGGATGGTCACCGCATTGTGCGAGGTGGTGGCGGCGGCCGGGTACGACAAGTTGGCCGTGGTGTTGGACGTGCGCTCCCGTGACCTGTTCGGTCAGGTGCCGGTGATGTTCACCGAGTTGCAGGCCAAGGGCATCGTGCCCGAGATCCTGTACCTGGAGGCCACCGACGATGTGATCGTGCGCCGGCAGGATTCGGCCCGCCGTCCGCACCCGTTGCAGGCCGACGGCCGACTGCTGGACGGCATCCGGCGCGAGCGGGACATGCTCGCCGCGTTGCGCGGTGCGGCCGACCTGATGATCGACACCTCCCGGTTGAACGTGCACCAGTTGCGCTCGCGGGTGTCGCACGCCTTCGGTGCCGAACGGGCCGAACAGTTGCGCATGACGGTGATGAGTTTCGGCTTCAAACACGGGGTGCCGATCGACGCCGACTTCGTGATGGACGTCCGGTTTCTGCCGAACCCGCACTGGGTGCCCGACCTGCGTCCGCTCACCGGGCTGGACGATGCGGTGCGCAACTACGTGCTCGGCCAAACCGCGGCCC